>NZ_JBIAXG010000024.1:0-134075 GCF_042896465.1 Streptomyces sp. NPDC001292 | reverse complement strand
GTCCGCGTACTGGGCGTACGCGGGCGATCCCGACAACGCGGCGAGGCGCCGTGCCAGGCGTCGCGGGGCAGGCGGGACTTTCGAAACGCGCCCTACTGCTGTGACCGGAAAGGTCTGCCGGAAAGCTCGTGGCGTCCGGTGCCGGGGGCACCTCCCACGCCCTTCAGGCAGTGGGGGAGCATCACCCGCGTACTGGATCTACTCGGGTGATGCGACAACGCGGCGAGGTGCCGTGCCGGGCGTCGCGAGCCGGTGAACCTGTCCGGTCACAGCACTGGACGGCGCCGCATAAGGTCGGCACCGACACGGATCGCCACGCGCAAGGGGCACGTATGACGTCACCGGTGGGTTTCACGCTCGTACAGCTCCGCTATTTCCTCGTCGCCGCCGAACGCGGTTCGATGACGGAGGCGTCGGCGGAGCTGCACATCGCGCAGTCCGCCGTGTCCGCGGCCATCCACAACCTGGAGCGGGATCTCCAGGTGCAGCTGTTCATCCGCCGACGGGGCCGGGGGCTGACCCTCACACCCGCCGGCGAGAGGCTCCAGCAGCAGGCGAGGGATCTGCTGGCCCGCGCCCGCGAGGTCGAACGGGAGGCCCGGGGAGACGGTGAGACCATCTCCGGGCCGGTGGCCGTCGGTTGCTTCGTGACCCTGGCCCCCTACTATCTGCCACACCTGTTCAGTGAGTGCACCAGACGCTATCCGGGCATTGAGATCGAGGTGGTGGAGGCGGAGACGGACCGCCTCGTCCACGCCCTGGCGACGGGACGCATCGACTTCGCCCTCACCTACCACCTCGGTCTGTCGGCCGAGCCGGACCTGCGCAGCGAGACGATCGCCCGCGCCCCGGCCTACGTCATCGTCTCGGCCGATCATCCGCTGGCCGGTCGGGCCAGTGTGGAGCTGACCGAACTGTCCGCGGAACCGCTCGTGCTGCTCGACCTTCCCCACAGCCGCGACTACTTCCGCTCGCTGGTGGCCGCCACCGGCACCGCGCCCGATGTCCGCTACCGCACCCAGAGCTACGAGACCGTGCGCTCCCTGGTGGCCCGGGGACTGGGCTACTCCGTGCTCAACCAGCGCCCGGCGACCAGTCAGACCTACGGCGGCGGCGAGATCGCGGAACTCCAGCTCCGGGACGCCTCCCCGCTCGAAGTCAGGATCGCCTCCGTGGAGGGCGTGACCCAGACCGCCCGCGCCCGCGCGGTGATGGACCTGCTGCGGGAGATCGCCGCCGCCCGGCCCACCGAGTTCTGAGCCGGCAGCCGCTCACCGGGGAAGGGCCCGAGCGGTGGCCGCCGGGTATCTCCCGGCTCCAGCCGGGAGAGCACTTCAAAGATCGACGCAGCCCGTCATCGCCCGCGCATGGGCCAGGATCAGCTCACGGGCTCTGTCGAGGCGGAGAGCCGCGTTGTGGCTGACGATGTGCAGACCGTAGCCGTCCTCCAGGGCCACCAGCCCGTGTGCCAGATCGTGCGTGGACGCGGCGAGGGAGAACACACCGGTCGCGGCGCCGACCTCGAGGGCGGTCGTGTAGAGAGCGACCTCCCGGGCGAAGAGGGAGGTCATCAGCTCGGCGTGGCCCGGGCTGCGGCCGGCGCGCCGGTGCAGTTCGTACAGCAGCCCGTGGACCGGATCGTCCGTCATGCTCGGCAGACCGCTGTGCAGCAGTGCCCGCAGCCGTGCCGCGGGATCTTCGGCGGGTGCCTCGTCGTAGGCCCGCTGCCGTGAGGCCAGGTAGCTCTCGACCGCGCCTCGGTGCACCTCCAGTACGAGCTCGTCGAGCTCGGGGTAGTAGTACAGGACCGAGCCCTGGGAGACGCCCGCCGCGTCCGCGATGTCCTTGATGCGCAGGCCCTCCAGCCCGCGCTCCGCGATGGCCCGTCCCGCGGCGGAGACGAGGGCCTGCCTGCGTGCCGTCTGGTTGCGTGGTCTACCCGCTTTCCTCATGGTGGCCAATTCTCTGATACCCGTCTCAGGCTTCGCAAGAACTTTCCGCCGGAAGCATTGACGGCCGGTTCGCCTATTGTTTGAATCTCGACTCAAAGAACTCGGCGCCGGCATTCGCTGCCGAGCCTCCCGCCCTGTCGCGCCCGCCGTTTCTGGACGGCACTCCTGAGACGGCCCGGGCCACAGCTGATCCGAACGGGCACCGGTTCGCCCACGTCCCACGACGCAATCGAAGGCCACAGCATGCAGACGTACGCCCACTGGCGGCAGCGCGCCGCCGACCTCACGCCACGCACGCGCCTGTTCATCGACGGGGCGTGGACCGATCCCGCCGACGACCAGTGGATCCCGACCGTGAACCCCGCGACCGGCAAGACCACCGCCCACGTGGCGGCCGGCTCGGCCACGGATGTCGACCGGGCCGTGACCGCGGCCCGCACGTCCTTCGAGGACGGCCGCTGGTCGCGTACCGCACCCGCGGAGCGCAAGCGGGTCCTGCTCGCCCTCGCCCGCCTCATCGAGGAGAACAGCGAGGAACTCGCCCTCTGCGACACCCTCGACATGGGCAAGCCCATCGCGGAGTCCCACGGCACCGACGTGCCCGGCGCGGCCGGCGTCTTCGCCTGGTACGCGGAGGCCGTCGACAAGCTCTACGACGAGGTCGCCCCGGCCCCGCCCGGCAGCCTCGCCCTCGTGCGCCGCGCCCCGCTGGGCGTCGTGGGCGCGGTGGTGCCCTGGAACTTCCCCCTGGACATCGCGAGTTGGAAGCTGGCGCCCGCCCTGGCCGCGGGCAACAGCGTCGTGCTGAAGCCGGCCGAGCAGTCCCCGCTGTCGGCGCTGCTGCTGGCCGAACTCGCCTCGAGGGCCGGCCTTCCCGACGGTGTGCTGAACGTCGTCCCCGGGCCGGGGGAGACGACCGGGCGTGCTCTCGGTCTCCACCCGGACGTGGACACCCTGGTCTTCACCGGCTCCACCGCCGTGGCCCGGCGGTTCCTCGCCTACTCGGCCGAGTCGAACATGAAGCAGGTGTGGCCCGAGGCCGGCGGCAAGAGCCCCAACGTGGTCTTCGCCGACGCCGACCTCGAGGCTGCCGCGGAACGAGCCGCCTGGGGCTTCGTCTACAACTCCGGGCAGGTGTGCTCCGCCAACACCCGCCTGCTGGTCGAGGCCTCCGTCGCAAAGGAGTTCACGGCCGCGGTCGCCGAACACGCCCGCACCTGGCTGCCGGGCGACCCGCTCGACCCCACGACCCGGCTCGGACCGCTCGTCGACGAGGCCCAGGTGGAACGCGTCCTCGAAGCCCTGCGGTCATCGGGCGGCACGCTCGTGTGCGGCGGCACGCGACCCGACCGCGACGGCGCCTACCTCGACCCCACCGTCGTCACCGGCCTCGGACCCGAAGCCCCGCTCGTCCGGGAGGAACTGTTCGGCCCCGTGCTGACCGTGCTGCCCTTCCACGACGAGGACGAGGCGGTCCGCCTCGCCAACGACTCCGCCTACGGACTGGCCGCGTCCGTGTGGACCCGGGACCTCGGCCGGGCCCACCGCCTCGCCGACGCCCTCCAGGCGGGCACCGTGTCCGTCAACACCGTGGACGCGCTCAGCCCGTTCACACCCTTCGGCGGGTTCAAGCAGTCCGGCCACGGCCGTGACCTCTCGCTGCACTCCTTCGACAAGTACACCGGCCTGAAGACGACCTGGATCGTCCACGGCTGACCGCGCCGGCGACAACAGACCTCCCGGCCACCACACCCACCACCGGTACCGAACAAAGGACGCACCAGTCATGACCGGCAATGCCGCGGACCTCACCCAACTGGACCGAGCGCACATCATCCACCCCTACCTGCCGGGCAGCGCCACCGAGCGCGTCGTCATGACCTCCGGCTCCGGCTGCCGCCTCACCGACTCCGAGGGCCGCGGCTACCTCGACGCCACCGGCGGCCTCTGGCTCGCCCAGGTCGGCCACGGCCGCGCGGAACTGGCCGACGTCGCCCACGAGCAGATGAGGAAGCTGGAGTACTTCACCAGCTTCTGGGAGTTCTCCAACGAGCGCGCCATCGAACTCGCCGCGCGCCTGGCCTCCATCGCCCCGGCCCCCCTGAACCACGTCTACTTCACCTCGGGCGGCTCCGAGGGCAACGAGGCGGCCATCAAGATGGCCCGCTACTACCACCACCGGCGCGGGGAGAGCAGCCGGACCTGGATCCTGGCGCGCAGCAAGGCCTACCACGGCATCGGCTACGGCGGCGGCTCGGCCACCGGCTTCCCCGTCTACCACGAGGGCTTCGCCCCGATGATGCCGCACGTCTCCCACCTGACGCCCCCGTGGCCGTACCGCTCCGAGCTCTACGGCGACCGGCCGCTGAGCCCCGAGGAGGTCACCGACTTCCTCATCCGTGAACTGGAGGAGCGCATCGCGGAGATCGGTCCGCGGAACATCGCCGCGATGATCGGCGAACCCATCATGGGCGTCGGCGGCATGCTCGTCCCGCCGGCCGACTACTGGCCCCGGGTGCGTGAGGTCCTCGACCGGCACGGCATCCTGCTGATCTTCGACGAGGTGGTCACCGCCTACGGCCGCGTCGGCGAGTGGTTCGCCGCCCAGTACTTCGGCGTCACCCCGGACATCATCGTCACCGCCAAGGGCATCACCTCCGGCTACGTCCCACTCGGCGCCCTCCTGGTCGGCGGCCACGTCGCCGAGGTCCTGCTGCGCGACCACGGCTTCCCCATGGGCTACACCTACAACGGGCACCCCGTCGCCACCGCGGTCGCCACCGCCAACCTCGACATCATCGAGAAGGAGGGCCTCCTCGCCCGCGCGACGAGTCTGGGCGCCTTCCTCCACGGCGAACTCAAGGCCGAGCTGGGCGAGTTGCCGATCGTCGGCGAGATCCGCTCCGTCGGCATGATGCTCGCCGTCGAACTCGTCCAGGACCGTGCCACCCGCGCACCCCTGCCCCTCGACCCCGACCGGATGCCCCACGACGTCATCCGCCGCGAGACCGGCGTGATCGTGCGCGACTCCGCGCACAGCCTGGTGCTGTCCCCGCCGCTCATCATGACCGAGGCCGAGGCCAAGGAAGCGGCCTGCGCGCTGCGCAGCGTCCTGGAGCGCACCGAGCCCACCGGCGAGATCCGCGCCGCCTGACGCCTTCGGGGGAGGCCCGGCCCGCGACCGGGCCTCCCGCCCAGCACCACCCGACACGGACCCCACGCCGTCACGGCGCCCCGCGCGCCCCCTCGCAGTCTTTCCTCTCCCTCCTAGGAACTGCCCGTGTCCTCCAACCTCTCGACGACCGAACCGCGACGCGCGTCCCAGCCCGCGGCCGGCGCCCTGCAACGCAGTCTCAAGCGCTTCGACATCACCGCCATGGCCATCGCCGCGGTCATCTCCTTCGACACCGTCGGGCAGATCGCCACCGGCGGCGGTGAGGCCGCCACCTGGACGGCGGCCATGGCTCTCCTCTTCCTCGTCCCTTACGCCCTGCTGTTCGCCGAGACCGGCGCCGCGTTCCCCCAGGAAGGCGGCCCGTACGTCTGGGTCAAGCTCGCCCTGGGCCGTCCGGCAGCAGCCCTCACGACCCTCATGTACTGGGTCACCAACCCCATCTGGCTTGGCGGCTCCTTGGTCTTCCTCGCCGCGCAGACCTGGGACGGCTTCGTCTTCCACCTGGGCTCGGGCACGGTGGCCGACTACGCCTTCAAGCTGCTGTTCGTCTGGGTCGCCATTCTCACGGCCGTCGTCTCCCTGCGCCGCGGCAAATGGATCACCACCGCGGGCGCGGCGATGAAGGTCCTGGCCCTCGCCGTGTTCACCCTCACGGCCGTGCTCTACGGGGTGCGGCACGGCTTCCACGGCCTGACCGACACCCGCTTCACCCCGACGACCGCCGGCTTCCTCGCCCTCGTGCCGATCCTGCTGTTCGCCTACGTAGGCTTCGAAGCACCCAACGCCGCCGGTGAGGAGATGCACAATCCCCAGCGCGACGTGCCCGCCGCACTCGGACGCTCCGCGACCGTCGCGGCCTGCTGCTATCTGCTGCCGGTTCTCGCCCTCCTGGCCGTCGTGCCCAAGCAGCAGGTCACCGGCATCGGCGGCTTCATGGAGGGCGCCCGCCTCGTCTTCAGCGTCTACGGCGGCGCGGCCGGCCCCCTGCTGAAGCTCACCGCCGTCATGTTCGTCTTCGCTCTGCTCACCCAGGGCAGCGCCTGGATGATCGTCAGCGACCGCATGCAGGCCATGGCCGCCGCCGACGGGGGCTTCTTCACCCGCGCCCTCGGCGCCTTCCACCCGAGGCTCGGTACGCCGGTGCGCACCAATCTGCTCTCCGGAGCCGTGGCCACGGTGTTCATGCTCGCCGCCATGCGGTTCGCGAACGGCGACGCGGCCGACGTGTTCGCGGTGGTGCTCACCGTCGCCGTCACCACCCTGCTGCTGTCCTACCTGGTCGTCATTCCCGCACTGGTCCTGCTACGGACCCGCCGGCCGGACGTCCCACGGCCCTACCGCGTCCCGTTCGGCAACCGTGGCTTCATGCTCTGCGCGGCGCTCGTCTACGCCTGGATCCTGATCGGGTCGTGGTCGGCGCTCTTCCCCGGAGTCCTGGAACAGCTCTTCGGCATCGACTACGTCTTCCACGACGTCTGGGGCGTGTCCCGTGCCTCGTTCGAGGCCTTCACCCTCGGCACCGTCGTCGTACTGCTCATCGTCGGTGTCATCGGCTTCGTGGTGGCCCGCCGCGAGGACGCCGTACCGGGCGCGGCCGGCGAGGCAGGTTCTTAGCCTCGCGCGCGGGGTTCGGCGCAGGAACGACTCGTCGAAGGCGGTCACCGGCCACTGACGGGTGTTCAGGTCCTGCCTCCGGGCCGGCCGCGCTGGGGTATTGCCGTCGCGGCCGGTGCGGCTCGGTCTCCCAGCACTTGAACAGCGGCTCGACTCGGTGGCTCGGATCACAGTACGAACGGACTCGATGCGCGGCACGGTACTGGCGGCCCCCTGGTTCAGCACTTCCCCTGTCCACCTCGTGGAGGCCCACGAGATCGAAGGAAGGTTGTACGGCGCGTTCGATGAACCGCAGGGGACGGTCGACCAGGACCGGAGGAGACCCGGGTGGCCTTCGCGACCGACTACCTGGCACCAAGGCGGCGCCGGTCCGGGTGTGCCGGTCGCTTCATCGGGTGGTACAGGGTCGACCTATAGTTGGCCGTATGAGCCGTTGGAGGGAGTTGACCGGGGAGACGTCCGGCGAGGACTATGCCGCGCGGTTCGCGGCCCTGGCCCGTAGCGGGAAGGACGTGCACGGTGAGGCGCGGTTCTGTGCCGCTCTTGTGCCTGCCGGGGCGCGGGTGCTGGATGCCGGGTGCGGTACCGGACGGGTCATGATCCGGCTCGCGGAACTCGGGTACGACTGCGTCGGGGTGGACCTCGACGCGTCGATGCTGGCGGTGGCGCGGACGCAGGCGCCGGAGCTGCCCTGGTTCCAGGCTGATCTGGCCGCGTTCGAGCCGGACCTGCTCGGCATCGCGGCGGACTTCGATCTCGTGGTCGCCGCGGGCAACATTTTCCCGTTGCTCGCCGCCGGCACCGAGGCCGCGGTGGTCGAGCGCCTGGCCGCGGCCCTGCGTCCGGGCGGTCTGCTGGTCGCCGGCTTCGGCCTGGACGAAGCACACCTGCCCGTGCCGCCCGGCATCACGCTGGCAGAGTACGACGACTGCTGCGCCGCAGCCTGCCTCACCCTCGTCGACCGCTTCGCCACCTGGGACGCCGACCCTTACGAGGGCGGCGGCTATGCCGTCAGCGTTCACCGCCGGTGACGAGGACTTCGTAGTCCGGCCTTCGCCACCCTGACCCCGGCGGTGGGTGTGTCCGTCGGTCGTGTGCCGCGCCTTGCAGGGAAGGCTGCACAGATGCACGCCGTACTGCACGCACTGTCGATCACCGGGTCCATGACGTGGGAGATCACCTGGGCCCTGATCCTGGGCTTCGCCCTGTCCGCGGTCGTCCAGGCCGTGGTCCGCAAGTCCACCGTCGTCGCACTGCTCGGCAACGACCGTCCCCGCACCCTCGCCGTCGCCGCCGGGCTGGGCGTGGCGTCCTCGTCCTGCTCCTACGCCGCCGTGGCACTGGCCCGCTCCCTGTTCCGCAAGGGCGCCGACTTCACCGCGGCGATGGCCTTCGAGATCGCCTCCACCAACCTCGTCGTCGAGCTCGGCGTCATCCTCGCGCTGCTGATGGGCTGGCAGTTCGCCGCCGCCGAATTCGTCGGCGGCCCCGTCATGATCATCCTGCTGGCCGTCCTCTTCCGGCTGCTCCTGCGCGAGAGGCTGCTGCGCCAGGCCCGCGAACAGGCGGAACGTGGCCTGGCCGGGTCGATGGAGGGCCACGCGGCGATGGACATGTCCGTGCGGCGCGCAGGCTCCTTCACCCGGCGTCTGGTCTCCCGCGAGGGCTTCACCGCCGTCAGCCACGTGTTCGTCATGGAATGGGCGGCGATCCTGCGCGACCTGGTGGTCGGTCTGCTGATCGCCGGCGCCGTCGCCGCCTGGGTCCCGGACTCCTTCTGGCGCACCTTCTTCTTCGACGGCCACCCGCTCGCCGCCAAGCTGTGGGGCCCCGTCATCGGCCCGCTGGTGGCGATCGCCTCGTTCGTGTGCTCGATCGGCAACGTGCCGCTGGCGGTGGTGCTGTGGAAGGGAGGCATCAGCTTCGGCGGCGTGGTGGCGTTCATCTTCGCCGACCTGTTGATCCTGCCGATCCTCAACATCTACCGGAAGTACTACGGCGCCCGGATGGCGGCCCTCCTCCTGGGCACTTTCTACCTCGCGATGGTCGTCGCCGGTTACGTCGTGGAATTCGCCTTCGGGGGTCTCGGCCTGATCCCCGACCAGGCCGACGCGAGGCTGCCCACGGAAGGCGTCAGCTGGAACTACACCACCTGGCTCAACATCGCCTTCCTCCTCCTCGCCGCGCTTCTTCTGGTGCGGTTCTGGCGCACCGGCGGGCTGTCCATGCTGCGCATGATGGGCGGCTCACCGGGCACCGGCCACGACCGGACGGGCCCGCCCGTGCCATGACGGCGCGGACGGGCCCGGTGTGCCGGAGCGGGCGGGTCACACCACGCCGCTCTCCCACCACCAGGAGCCGGAGCCGTACGAGGGGTACTGGACACGGCTGTCGACGTGCTGCCACGAGTGCGTGTACGCCTCGAGGCCGGAGAAGCCGCAGGTCTCGGCGATCCGGTACACCTGAAGGGTG
This sequence comes from Streptomyces sp. NPDC001292, assembly GCF_042896465.1. Classification (NCBI taxonomy): domain Bacteria; kingdom Bacillati; phylum Actinomycetota; class Actinomycetes; order Kitasatosporales; family Streptomycetaceae; genus Streptomyces; species Streptomyces sp. NPDC001292. The sequence continues at coordinate 124,862 of NZ_JBIAXG010000024.1, read as the reverse complement.
GTGTGGCCGGAGACGACGATGTCGGCGGCGACGCCGTAGAGGTGCATGCTGTTGGACGCGCCGCCCACCGAGGCGTTGTGCGCGATGCTGCGGAAGCCGGAGTTGATCGTGATCGGGCTGTTGCCGGCCTTCTTGCGCACCGCCTCCAGCTTGTACATCAGCCGGCGGACGTTCTCCTTGACCGTCGCGGCGCCGACCTTGCCGTTGTTGAAGCCGGAGCCGTCCTTGGAGTAGAACTCGCTGAAGTCGAAGTGGGCGGTCGATCCGTCGCTCGCCTCGAGGCTGTTGAGGACGCTCTGGGTCTGCGGGCCGACGATGCCGTCCGCGCTCAGGCCGTAGGCGGACTGGAAGCGCTGGACGGCGGCGGCCGTGGCCGGGCCGAATGCGCCGTCCCAGGCGACGTACGTCTGGGAGGCGCTGCTGGCCGCCCAGCCGCCGACGCGGATCTGGAGCTCCACCACGTCGGAGCCGGAGGCGCCCTGCTGGAGGGTACGGGACCAGCCGTAGGCCGAGGCGGTGCCCGCCGAGGCGACGCCTGTGACCGCCGCCACGCCGAGCGCGGCCGTCACGCCCGCCGCGCTCCGGAACAGGGTCCGGCGGTCGATGCTTCGGTGGGGGTGTCGTGCCGGGTTCATGGAATTCTCCTCCATTGGTGACTACGCCCCGAGGGTCAAGCGACCAGGGCCTGCCAGGTGTTGGAACCGACGATGCCGTCCACGGCGAGGCCGTGCGCGGACTGGAAGGAACGCACCGCGGAGTCGGTCGCGGGCCCGAACGCGCCGTCGACCGTCAACGCGGAACCGTGCGCGTTGAGTTGGCTCTGCACCGCCTGGACCGCGGGTCCCGACGAACCCTGCCGTACGGTGACGATGAGGGCCTGCCAGGTGGCGGGTCCGACGATGCCGTCCGCGGCGAGGCCGTGCGCGGACTGGAACGAGCGCACCGCGGGGTTGTACGCGCCGTTGTACTGCTGGCAGAAGTAGGGGCTGGTGCAGGTCGTGCCTTCGGTGGCCTTGACATAGGCGAAGGCGGCACTCTTGCTCTTGACCGAGGCCCAGTCGACGTTGCCTTGGTAACCGCTGACGTCGAGGCCGGCCGGCCCCGTGCTGACGGCGAGCGAGGCGGCGGCCGACAGCGAACCCGCGCCCAGGCGCTGGAGTCCGGATTCGGCGTGGTCCTGGTCCGGGTGCGTCATGCGCACCGGGATCCCGGAGGCGGTCCCGGGGCCGCCGGCGGCCGTCGCCGAGGCGGTGCCGGGCAGGACCAGCAGGGTCAGGGCCGCGCCCGGCAGCGCGGCCGCACGGGCGAACGTCCGGAGGGGGCCGGTACCGGTGTCGTCGGGTCTGAACCGCGAGAGGGTGGCTGCAGGCACGGTGCTCCCGGATGTGTGGAGGGACACTGCGATGCGCTTGGGCCGGGGTGGCCGTGGTACGGCCATCGACGATAGGTGTGGGGCGTCGAAGCTGTGAGCGGTGGTGAGTGCCGGTCGCGGTTTTTTTGGGGGAATTCGGCTGGCGCCTGGCGTGCCTCAACTCATCGGCATCCAGGTTGGGTTGACGCGCGTAAACGTAAGGGATGTGTTGGCATGCTCGCAACATGTTCGGGGTTGCGAAAAATTCAAATCAGGTGCGGCGGTTCTTGGGCGGCGCGCGCGGAAACCGGGCAGGAAGCGCCGTCGGGAGGCCGGTTGGCGGTGAATTGTTCACCTACGGCTCGGCCGGACGTCACCGGGACGATCCGTGTCTCCAGGGCCCAGTTTTGACGCATGGGCCCGAACAGCTGTCGCCGCACCCTCGCGTGCCTGGCGTATCCATACGCCAACGAGGGCCCCGACCGCGGGTGGTCGGGGCCCTCGTTGAATGTTCCGGCTCGGCTCAGATGTGGTCGCCGGGGGTCACCGTGAACGTCGCGGGACCGGCGGGCAGGTTCACCGTGTACTGGCGCAGGTAGGTGTCCAGGAACGGTGAGCGGGCGCCGGGGGTGGCGGTGTCGCGGGCCGGGTCGTCCAGGGCCAGCCTGAGCTGCGCGCCCTTGACCGCGACCGTCTGGCCGGACGGCGTGGCACGCCAGGAGCCGGTCTGGATGGAGCCGATCTCCACGGCCAGGACGTGACCTGCGGCCAGGGTCCAGTCGGTCGCCTTCAGATCGACGGTCATCCGGCCCGAACGCAGCAGGGAGACCTGCTCGTCGAACATGACGGCGGTGCCGTTCGGGGCGATGTCGTACAGCTTGAGCATGACGTTGCCCTCTCCCCTGGCGGTCAGGGAGAGCTGCGGGGTGCCGGTGACGCGCACCGCCTGTCCGACCGGCTTCGACCACACGAAGAAGCTCGACGTGACCTTGCCGTCCTTCTGGAGCTTCGCCAGCCCCCTGGCCAGGCCCTTCGGGGCGGCCTGGTCGGTCGCGGGCGCGTTCTCCATGTCCCACTGGCCGGACGGCTTCCCGAGCGTCTGCGGCGCCGGCTCGCCGGACGCGGCGGCCAGGGCCGCGCGGCCCGAGGCGCCACCGTCGTCCAGGTACGAGCCGTTGCCCAGCGGGAGGGTGACGGACCGCTTCACGACCGGCCAGGTGTTCTGGGCGCGCCAGGCACCGGTGGAGTCCTCCACGGCGTAGGCCGGGTACTCGACCTGCGGCTTGATGCCCTTGAGGTACTCGTCGTAGAAGGAGAGGGTCTCGTCGTACCAGCCCTCGCGGCCCATCGACAGCCGCCCGTCGCTGGTGCGGTCGCCGCCGCGCACGTGCTCCCACTGGCCGAGCCAACCGCGCTCCGGGCCCGCGTGGTTGTCGAGGTACTCCTGCATCTCCTCGGGCTTGGTGTTGTTCTCGATGAAGCCCTGGGTGACGAACAGCGGGGTCTTGGTGCCCTTGGCCATCTTCGCCAGGTCACGGTCGGTCCAGTGCTTGTCCCACTGGTCGGCGATCTTGTACCCGGCCGAGTTCTGGGTGAGGCACTCCGGGTGGGTCTTCTCCCACTGGGCGTTGGCCAGGTAGCGCGGGTCGTCGTCCGCCATCTGGGAGACCGTGGCGATGGAGTTGTAGGCGTTGGCGGTGCCGGTGACGTTCGGGCGGGGCACTCCGTTGGAGTAGATGTACTGGTACATGTCCCACACGGGCTCCTGGGCGACGACGGCCTTGAGGGCCTTCTGGCTCAGGTTGTTGCCGATCAGGCCCGTGACGGCGTCGTACGACTTGCCGTACATGCCGACCGCGCCCGTGCTCCACGGCTGGCTCGCGGCCCAGTCGATCGCGGCCTTGACGTCGGCCTGCTCGCCGGGACCGGCCCAGTCGAGGCAGCCGGTGGAGCCGCCGAAGCCGCGCAGGTCCACCATGACGAAGGCGTAACCCTGGGCGAACAGGTCGGTGCCCTCGATGAAGTCCTGGAAGCGGGACGAGGGGCCGGTGTGCTTCCAGCCCTCGGGGCCGGTCTGCCCGGAGTGTCCGAAGTAGGGGCCGACCGACAGGATGACGGGCACCTTCTTGCCCGGGGCCAGTCCCTCGGGCAGCAGGACGTCGGCGTGCAGCTCGGTGTCGGAGCCGTCCGAGGACGGGAAGTAGTGCTGCGTCCAGAGCGAGCCCTTCGGGACGCGGTCGTTCTCCTCATGGGTGACGGGGGCGGTCGCGGCGGCGACCGCCCCCGTCCGGGTCTGCTCCGCGGCGGGCTGGGCCGCGGCGCCGGGCACCGCGGTGGCGGGGCCGGCGAGCGCGGCGGTCAGCGCGAAGGTGGTGACGAGTGCCGAGGCGGCCGCGACGGCCGTGCGACGTCTGTTCACTTGCTCCTCCCGGAGTGTCAGGTACGGGGCGGTGCAGGTGGTGCGGTCGTGCACGGCCCCTGACCCACCGTCAGGGCGACGAGGGGCGGTCGCACGCATGCGGAAAGCCGGATCGTGATCGCGGGCTGGAGCCGTCGGCGACGGAGCCTATGATCATCATTGAAACGAGTCAACGGGGCCGTGTGTTCTGCGTGTTGCCGATGTGGCCCCGTCCGGTTCGGCGGCCAATGGGCGCGCGGAGGCGCCGGTCGACGGCGAAGCGCTCCGCCGACCGCGTCAGGAGCGCCTGGAATGGATCAGTGAAGGCCTCTCGCGGGCGTGGATCCGAAGTAGCGAGAGGAGGGCGGCTTCGAGTCCCGCCCTCCGTGCCTGATGGCCTCCCGCCTCCGTGCCTGATGGTCCATCAGATTGCCATGTACCTGCCTGGCCTATCCAGATCGCGGTACAGCTGCCTGACCGTTCGGATCGTCGTGTGCATGCCTGGCAGTGCGGGCGCGTCGGCGGCCGCGCCGCCCCACAGTCTGGATCACCCGGCCGTGCCGGCTCCGGCCGGCCGTCCCGCGTGGATCTCCTGCCCGGCGCGCACCATGCGCCGGTACCGGTGGCCCGGAAGGAAGTGGACGCACGACGCGGCGGCCGGGCAGATGCTCGGCCGCCGCGCTCCGGACGCCGGATCACTCGTTCTCGAAGACGGCCTTGCTCACCTCGGCCGGGTTCTCGAACCTCTTCCTCCCAAGGTGCGAGATGCGTTCCGTGATGTCCTTGGACGCGTGGTTGTTCCGGGCGACCTTCTCGAGTTGCTCGGCGTCGGCCGGATACTCCGCGCCGGACAGCGCTTTCTGCAGATCCGTGGGGCTGATACTCGCCATGGCTCCTCCAAGGCCATGAGACGGTCTGTCTCCGGTTGGGGCGGCGCTTCGAAAAGCGCCGGACCCCCGAGTACCCGCATGGCGCCAAGACGCTGCCTCCCGGTCCGCGGGCGGGCGCCGCGGCTGTGCGCGGACCCTGTGAGCAAGGGCACAGGAGCGGCAAGTCCCCCCGGGCTGTGCGGTGTTGTCCTCACCCCGTGCCCCGGGAGCGAGCTGCGCCACAGCGCCCGGGCAACCCGTCTGTCACGATGGGCCGCGCCGCACCACTGCCTCCCAGGGGGCTACCCGGTGGTACGGCATCCCGCCAGAGCCGATGGAGCGACCGCGCAGCGCAGCACGGTGTTCCCATGCTGCCGCCGATTCCCTGAGTGAGTCCCCCGAGGCCCCTCTTCGAGTACGCCTGTGCCTTCTTCTCCTGCCGTCTCCGTGCCCCCTCCTGCCGCCGCCCCCGCCGCCGGACCGCCGGCGGCCGCGTCCACCTCACCGTGGCGATCCCTGAAGTACCGCAGCATGCGCTGGTGGTCTTTGGCGAACTTCGTATCGAACGCCGGTACGTGGATGCAGCTCACAGTTCAGAACCTGCTGGTTCTCAAGATCACCGGGTCCGCCGCGGCCACGGGTCTGTCGATCTCCGTCCAGGCCGCCCCCGCGCTTCTCGTGAGCCTCGTGGGCGGCGCCGCCGTGGACCGCCTGCCGCGCAAGCTGACCGCCGCCGTCAGTCAGGCGCTGCTCGGCTGTGTCGCCTTCGTGACGGCCGTCCTCGTCGCGTTCGGGCACCTGAACCTGCCCATCCTGATGGTGCTGGCCGCCGTCACCGGCCTCATCGCCACGGTCGACGGTCCCGCCTGCGCCCTGCTCGGCAATGACCTCGTACCCACGGAGGACGTTCCGTCCGCCATCGGAGTGGGCTCGCTGGTGCACAGCGCGGGCCGGCTGGCGGGGACCGCGCTCGCCGGTGTGACGGTCGCCTTCCTCGGCACCGCGGCCGCCTACGCCGCCAATGCCGTGTCCTTCCTCTTCGTCGCCTCGGTCATCCCGTTCCTGCGTCCGGTCAGGAACGCCACCCGGCGGGTGGCGGGCGGCACGGGACGCCGCCCCGCCCGGCGGGGCGGCCGGGCGGCGGACCAGGACCTGACCGTCCGGCAGGGCGTGGCCTTCTTCCTGCGCCGCCCCCGGCTGGTCGCGCTCGCCGGCGTGACCGGCGTCAGCGCGGTGTTCGGCCGGAACTACGGCCTCACCCTGGCCGTGCTGGTCACCGGCCCGCTGGCCGGCGGCGCCGGAGCGTTCGGCACGGTCTCCACCGTGCTCGCCGTCGGCGGCATCCTCGGCGCGGTCCTCGGGGCCAGGCTGCGCCGTCCCTCGGTCCGGATCGTCGGCACCCTGGCGGCCGCGGGTGGTCTCCTCCAGGTCGTGGCGGCGCTCTCGCCCTCGCTGGCCGTGCTGTTGGTCCTGGTCCTGCCCATGGCCGTGGTGGAGTCCGTCTCCGACACCGCCGGAACGACCGTCCTGCAGACCGACCCGCCCGCCCACCTGCGCGGACGCGTGCTCGGAGTCTGGAGCACCATCAGCACGGCCTGGGGCCTCGCCGGCCCGCCCGCCCTGGGCCTTCTCATGCAGTTCGCCGGGGCACGCGGAGCCCTCGTCTCCGGTGGACTGATCATCGCCGGTTCGATCGGGGTGGGCATGGCCCTCCGCCGTCGCCGCAGCGCCGCGACGATGGTTCTGCGCACAGAGGACCGCGGGGTGGCCGGCCAGCCGGAGCTGAGCACCGCCGCGTGAGGCGGGCCGGACGGCCGCCCTGCCGGCGTGACCTGTCCGCTGCGCCGATGGCCCCGTGGGTGTTCGGCTCGGCCGCCGTCGCCTACGCGGTCACCCCCCAACTGGTCGGCGACCGGATCGGGAACCCCGGTGCAGAGGGTGCACACGGTCAGCAGGGCGGCGTAGGCCAGGGCCCAGCGCTGGTCCAGCCCTTCGCCAAGCGCCTGGACTCGCTCGACTCGGCACGGGGCATCATCGTCTCGATGATCCTCATGGCCTGCGGTATGGCCGTCTGCGTCGGCGACGCGGCCGTTCGCTCGCCCTGGCTCGGCCTCGGCGGAGCCGTCCTGCTGGGGGCCGCCTACGGCATCGGGGTCGTCTCGGGCCTGCTGGAGATCCAGCGGATCGTCACCCCCGACGAGATGGCCGGCATCACCGGCGTCTACTGCGCCCTGTGCTACTCGGGGTTCTCGCTGCCCGCCGTCCTGGCGGCGCCGTCCACGCTGGCGTCCTACACCGTGATGCCCGCCGTCCTGACCCTCCTCGCCCTGACCAGTCTCGCGCTGATCGCCACCTCCTCGGGGCGGACCGCCGGTGCCCTCGCCGCCGGCGGGGCCGGCACCGCCGAGCCCCGGCCCGCCGAGGCTCCGGTCCGCTGGCCCCACCGCGCCCTGCCCGCGCGGAGCGCGCACCCGCCCCTCGACACGGTGCGGCCCGGCGAGGCGGTCGACTGCCGACCACCTCGCCGGGCCGCACCGTGGGGCGCTGTCACTGCCCTGTCACTGCCGTCGCGGTGATCCCGAAGCCGTCGGCGGACCAGCCGCCGTCGCTCACCATGACCTGGCCGGTGATGTTGGCCGAGACGTCGGAGGCGAGGAACAGGGCGAGGTTGGCGATGTCGCCCGGACTGCCGAGCCGGGACAAGGGGGTGCGGGACCGCAGCGCCGTCAGGTCGAGGCGACCGGCCGCGGCGAGCGAGGCGACCAGGTCGGTCTCCACGTAACCTGGCGCGAGGGCGTTCACCCGGACACCGGCGGACGCCCACTCGACCGCCAGGACCTTGGTCAGCGAGGCGACCGCGGCCTTGGACGCGCAGTAGGCGGCCCGTGCGGGCGCCGCGACGACCCCGTACATCGACGAGGTGTTGAGGACGACCCCGCGGCCCTGCGCGGTCATGATCCTCCCCGCGGCCTGGGCGCAGACGAAGACCCCGGTGAGGTTGATGTCGACGGACCGCTTCCACAGCTCGATGTCGAGGTCGAGCGAGGGGGCGTTGGCCGAGATCCCCGCGTTGTTGACCATGACGTCGAGGGAGCCGGTGCGTTCCTGGAAGCCGCCCAGCGCGTCGCCGATCGCCGCCGGGTCGGTGACCGATGCGGCGCTGGCCTCGATCGTCTGCTCCGGATGGGCGGCGGCCAGACGCGCGCGGACGCCGTCCAGCTCCTCCCCGTCGATGTCGATCAGCTGCACATGGCAGCCGCCGGCGGCGAAGGCCCGCGCCATGCTCAGCCCCAGGCCGCGGGCGGCACCGGTGACGCTGACGGATCTGCCCCGCAGGTCCGCGTAGACGGCGCCGGCGGTGGTGGTGTCTGACATGCTGTCGATCCTTTTACTCGGGCTCGTGCTCGGGCCATTCGCTCGGGCTCGTGCTCGGGATGTTGCGGCGTCAGGCCATGTGGAGGCCGCCGTTGACGTGGATGACCTCGCCGTGCACGTGTGCGGGCGGGCCCAACTTCGAGATCTTCGAGTACGAGGCCCCCGACCAGTCACCGAGGCCGCCCCGCAACAGCGACGTCGGCGGCCACCACCTCGCCTTCTACGTGGAGGACCTGGACGAGGCCGTCGCCCATCTGCGTGGCCGCGGTGTCCGCGTGCTCGGCGAGCCCACCGCCAGCTCCGGCCCCAGCTCCGGGCAGCGTTGGGTGTACTTCCTCACCCCGTGGGGGATGCAGCTGGAGCTGGTCTCCTTCCCCGCGGGCAAGGCGTACGAGAAGGACGCGCCGGTCCGGCTGTGGCAACCTGAGCTGCACGCACCCTCGACGCGCTAGGAAGGCCATGCTTCAGCCATCGACCGTCGCCAGCCAGCGGATCGCGGACCATCTCCGCGACGCGATCCTGAGCGGACAGCTCTCGCCGGGCACGCGGATCCGGCAGGAGGACCTCGCCGCCTCGCTGGGATCCAGCCGGCTGCCGGTCCGCGAGGCCCTGCGGATCGTGGAGGCCGAGGGGCTGATCGTCCTCAAGGCCAACAGCGGTGCCTGGGTGTCCAGGATGGACCGCACGGAGTGCGAGGACATCTACAAGATCCGCGAGCGCATCGAGCCGCTCGCGCTGGCCGAGAGCATCCCCCACCTCACCGCCGACCAGGTGGACCGGATGGAGGGGATCCAGGACGAGATCGAGGCCAACGCCGACCCCGACCGCTTCCTCGTCCTGGACCGCGAACTGCACCTGGCCACCTATGCCGGCTGCCGGATCGAGCAGCTCAGCGCCATGGTCCGCCGGTCCTGGAACACCACCCAGCACTACCGCAGGGCCTACGCCAGGCTCATCGACGCCTCCGGCCGCAGGCTCATCAACTACGAGCACCGGCTGATCCTGGACGCCGTACGGCGTGCCGACACCACCGACGCCGAACGTTTTCTGGCCGGTCACATCCGGCGCACCCGGCTGGCCCTGGCGCAGCACCCCGAGCTGTTTCCGGCCGATCCAGCTTCCTGACAGGGCGTCAGGTAGGGCGTGAGTATCCTCTCACGGCCGTCCGCAACCAATTCGCATGCAACTGTGCAGTCCGCGTGTGCGTTTCGCTAGGCTTCCAGGCATACCGGCAGATCAGGGGTAACGGAGTGTCGGAACGGCAGCGCACCGAGAGGACCACCGTCGTGGATGGACGCGATCGGCTGGGGAAGCCCCTGTACGAGCGCGAGAACGAGGTGACCGCCGCTCAGAAGGCAGTGGAGGGGATCTGCGCGGGCGGTGGGAACGGCGAAGGCAGGCGGGGCGGGCTGCTGTTCTTCAGCGCCGCCGCCGGACTGGGCAAGACGACCGTGCTGGCCGAGGTGCGGCGCATGGCCGCCGCCCGCGGCTGCACCGTGCTGTCCGCCCGGGGCAGCGAGCAGGAGCACACCGTCCCCTTCCACGTCGTACGCCAGTTGCTCCAGCCCGTCCTCGCGTCCTGTGCCGAGGCCGAGCGCCGCGAGATCTTCGGCGGGTGGTACGAGATCGCCGGACCTGCCGTCGGCCTGTTCGCTCAGCAGACCGGTACCGCCGGCCCGGACCCGCAGGGCGTCCGGGACGGTCTGGACTGGGTCGTCACCCAGGTGGCCGTGCGCCGCGCACCGGTCGTGATCGTCCTCGACGACGCCCACTGGGCCGACCTGGAGTCGCTCGCCTGGCTCGCCGCCTTCGCGGTGAGAGCGCAGGAACTCCCCGTGCTGGTGGTCGTCGGCTACCGCCCGGACGAAGTGCCCGCCGAGGCGCAGACGTTCCGCGAACTGGTCGACGGCCGCAGCGGACGGCCGATCCCGCTGCACGCCCTCAGCCCGGAGGCGGTGACCGAACTGGTGCGGGGCTCGCTCGGAGCGGAGGCCGACGACGTCTTCTGCCGCGAGTGCTGGGTCGTCACCGGCGGCAACCCCTACGAGGCCGTCGAACTCATCGCCAGGGTCCATGACCGGGGCCTCGCCCCGGACGCGGAGTCGGCCTCCCTGCTGGGTGAACTCGCCGCGAGCGCACGGGGCACCGGCCTGGTCAAACGCCTGGAGAGGCTCGGCCACGCCGCGGTCCGGCTCGCCTGGGCCGCCGCGGTGCTCGGTACCGAGATCTCCGCTGAGCTCGCCGCGTCCGTGGCCGGACTGCCCCCGGCCGAGGCACAGGACGCCGTGGACCGGCTGCGCGTCGCCCGCATCCTCACCGGCAGCCGCACCCTCGAGTTCATCCACCCGCTCATCGCCACCGCCGTGTACCAGGCCATCCCGCCGACCACGCGCACCGCGCTGCACGGTCAGGCCGCCTGGGCGGTCACCGACGCCGGCCTGGGCATCACCGCCGCCGCCCGGCACCTGCTCGAGACCCACCCCGAGGGCGACCCGAACACCGTCCGGCAACTGCGCGCCGCCGCCCGCGAGAACCTCCGTCTGGGCGCGCCCGACGCGGCCCGGCGCTGTCTGGAACGCGCGCTGCGCGAACCTCCCGCGCCCGAGGACCGCGCGAGCGTGCTCTACGAACTCGGCTGCTCCGCCCTGCTCACCGCTCCCGCCACCACGGTCAACCACCTCAGCGCGGCCCTGGAACAGCCCTTCCTGGACCCCGAGCTCAGGGAGAACGCCACCTTCCGGCTGGCCCAGGTGTTCGCGCACAACGACGAACTCGCCAAGGCGGCCGCCGTCGCAGGCGCCGAGGTGGCCCGGTCCGAATCCCCACGGGCACGACTGCGCATGCAGGTCGCGCACTACCTGTGGCTGGTCTTCGACGCGCACGAAGAGCAGGCGTCCGACCGCTCCCGCCGGCTCGCACGGCTCGTCGAGCGCCTGCCCGGACAGGCCATCGAGGAGCGGGCCCTGCTGTGCATCCGTACCTGGGACGCGATGCTGCGCGGGGAGCCGGCCGCGGACACGCTGGACATCGCCGCACGCGCCATGGGCCTGAGCTACACCGACCCGGACTGGGGCTTCGAACTGCCGAGCGTGGCCGCGCTCAGCTACATGTACGCCGACGAATGCGACCGCGCGGAGGAGCTGTTCAGTTCGGCCATCGCCGAGTGCGAGCAGGTCGGGTGGAGCGGTGCCCACCTCTCCTTCGGCTTCACCCTCCTCGGCCTGGTCCGGTTCCGGCGCGGGATGCTCGCCAAGGCGGAGGAGTGCGCACGTGAGGGTGTGCGCCTGGCCGAGCGGGTGGGCGACCGGGTGCCCGCCCGCTGGTACGCCGTGGGCCTGCTGGTGGACGTCCTGTTGTCCCGGGGCCGCGTGGAGGAGGCGCTGCGGGTCGCCAGGACGTACGACTTCGCGCCCCCGTACCTGAACGCGGTGGTCTTCCCGGACTCCCAGACGGTCTACGGGCGACTGCTTCTCGCCCGTGGTCTGCGCAAGGAGGCCGAGGCCCAACTCACGGCCGCCGCAGCCCGGTTGGAGGCCAAGGGCATCCTCAATCCGACCTGGTGCCCCTGGGCGGGACACCTCGCCCTCGCCGTCGCCGAGGAGGACCCCCTGCGCGCCCGCGCCCTCACGGCGAAGATGCTGCGGCGGGCGGAGCGCTACGGCACGCCCACCGCCATCGGTGAGGCGCTGGGCTTCAGCGCGGCGGTGGCCGAGGACGGGCAGGCGCTGCCCCTGCGGGAGCGCGCGGTGGAGATACTGCGCCGATCCCCCAGCCGGCACGCGTACGCCGAGGCCCTGATCGACCTGGGCGCGGAACTCCGGCGCGGCGACAGCACGGATCGGGCGACCGAGCTTCTTTCCGAGGGTGTCGAGTTGGCGGAGGAGTGCGGTGCCGACCGTCTCGCCGAGCGGGGCCGCGCCGGGCTGGCCGGGATGAAACTGCGGCTCAACGGGACACGCCCGTTGGCACGGCGCGGAGCCAGCGCCGCGGAGCAGAGCTGAACCGGAGCGGAAAGAAGGGGATTTTCAGCGAGGGCGGCCCAGACCGCCTCGCGTGCCCGGACGATGGCCTGGCTGCGCTGGGTGAGGTGCAGCTTGGCCAGGATCGCCGAGACCTTGTTCGCCACGGTCTGTCGGCATCGTCCTCGGGCTGCTGCTGCTCGGCCTCGCCCTGCGGCGCAGCGGCGCCGCCCCGGCCTGGGCGGGCATCGCCTGGCACTGGGCGGCTTCACCCACCCCCTTCATGCCGGGGCACATCGCGTCCGGCGCCGGCCTGCTCGTTGCCGCGGTCGGCTTCGCCGGGCCGGTTTCCGGATGGTCCTCGGTCAGCTCCCGCAGCTCGTCGCGGAAGATGACCGAGGACTCGTCCCGGTGACAGCCCCCCGGGCTCTCGTCATCGGCTCGATCGACTCCGTGCACCCGACCGACCCTGCCAGTCGGCGAGACCGCCGAAGTCGCCGATGGCCGCCCATACCTGGTCGGGGGCGGACCTGCGCACCGTGGTGGACTTCCGCGTCCCGCTGGAGCTGGTGACCGCACACAATGAGGAAACGTCCATGAACACGCGGGTGGCGCTCCTGCGCCTGAGCGACGACGACTTCGACCGGGCACCCGGCCGCCCCGCCTGACCGGATCCGCGTCCGGCGGGGCCGGCCCGCTACCGGGGCGCCGGAACCACGTGCCCGAGCGCGGGCGGCGCGGCCGGGATCCGTTCCAGGACGCCGCCCGCGAACACGTCGTACAGCGGCAGCGTCTCCAGGTGCACGTAGCCGATGTGGCAGTCGCACACGGCCAGCGGGCAGGGGCGGGGGCGCAGGGCCTGCCGGTAGGAACCGTCGTACAGGTTGCCCAGTTCCGACCGGACGAAGTGGCAGCGGCGCACCGTGCCCTCGCCGTCCACCGATATGACCGACTCTCCCGTACGGCAGGGCATGCCCGCGCTGCGGTGCGGGTGGCGGCTGTACGGGAAGAGCGGGTCCAGGGCCGTCCACCGGTCGGCTTCGGCGTCGGTGTAGGTGTGGCCCTCGGCGGCGTTGACCCACAGGTACACGTGGTCGGGGAGGTCGGCGCGCAGCCGGCGTGCTTGCTCCATGTGCTCGTGAAGGCCGACGACGCCGACGCTGTGGCGGACACCTCGCGCGGCCAGGTCGTGGCACTTGGCCAGGAAGCGGTCGTACGGCGTCTGCCCGGGGTGGAAGGTGCACCACAGAGCGAGGGTGTCCAGGTCGGCCGTGTCCAGCCAGTCGGTACGGCAGCTGAGGTTGGTCTGGATCGCCACCCGGTGGACGTGCGGCAGCCGGCTCAGCTCCGCGAGCGTACGCCGGTACCACGAGCGCACCAGGCCCTCGCCCCACGGCGTGAACAGCAGGGAGAGCCGGTCGTCGCGCTGCGCGGCCGCCCAGGCGGCGAAACGCTCCAGCGCCGCGCGGTCCGCGGTGAGTTGGGCGCGGCTGTCCCGGCGCTTGGCGAAGGGGCAGTACGGGCAGTCGTAGTCACACGACGCCAGCGGGCCGCGGTAGAGGATCGTCAGGTCCATGCGCGCTCCGTCACTTCGGTTCGTACGCGGCCATGCGCTCGCGCACCGCGGCGGAGAACAACTCGGGCCCCAGCGCGTCGGAGTGGGCCAGGCCCTCGGGGGACAGCCGCAGCAGCTCCGGGCCCGCCGAGTCGTCCAGCCAGCCCCGCTCGCGGAACCGGTCCAGCTCGGCGGCGAAGTCGTCGCCGGGCTCGGTACCGAAGCGGGTCCGGTAGTCCGCGACGGGCATGCCCTCGGCCTGAAGCAGAGACTGGAGCAGATGCCGGCGCCGGGACTCGTCCTCGTTCGTCTCCCAGCCGAAGTCCGCGTGGCGGAAGTCGTCGGCCGGGCGTGCCGTGTAGTCGTCGATGATCCCGCGTATGCGGTGCATGTCCACGGCGTAGTCGAAGGAGTAGTGCAGTGTGGAGGTGTACGAGCGGGAGCCGCAGCCGAGGCCGACCATGCCGTCGGTCTGGCACGCGTAATCCTCTCCGCCGGTGGCGGGGGCGCCCGCACGGCGGAACATGCGCATCGACACCTGCTCGTAGCCCCGCGCGAGCAGGTGGTCGCGGCCGTGGCGGTACAGCCGCAGCCGCTGTTCGTCCCAGTCGGCGTCGCCGCCGGTCGCCGCCCCGCGGTGCCGGCCGAGACCGGTGAGCGGGCGTACGTAGAGTGGGTAGAGGTACAGCTCCTCCGGCTGCCAGGCGAGGGCGGCGTCGAGGGAACGGGTCCAGGACTCCTCGGTCTGGCCGTCGATGCCGTAGATCAGATCGATGTTGAGGACGGGGATGGCTGTGTCGCGGATCCGGGCGAGGGCCGCTTCGACGTCCGCCCGGCGCTGGGGGCGTACGGCCGTGCGCGCCTCGGAGTCGACGAAGCTCTGCACGCCCAGGCTCAGCCGCGTGGTGCCGCGGGCGGCCAGCACCGCCAGCCGGTCGGCGGTCGCCGTGGTGGGCGAGGCCTCCACCGACAGCGGGATCGCCGCGAGGTCGGCGCCCAGGCCGCGCTCGGCCAGATCGCACAGCCGCTCCAGCTCGGCGGCCTCCAGGAAGGTCGGAGTGCCGCCGCCGAAGGCCGCGTTGGCGTACCGAGCCCCGTCGCCCAGGGCCTCGCGCACCGCGGCCGCCTGACGTTCCATCGCGTCCAGGTAGGCGGTGGTCAGGCCGTCCGGGGCCCCGATCCGGGTGAAGAGATTGCAGAAGCCGCAGCGGACTTCGCAGAAGGGGATGTGGAAGTAGAGCGAGAGGGCGCCCTTCGGCTCGTCCGCCCACAGTGCGCGCAGGGATGCCCGCTCCCGGTCGAGCGGGCGGTACGCCGTCTTGTGCGGATACGCGTAGACGTACTGCTGGTAGGGGCGGACGGTGCTGGGCGCGGTCGCCGCTTCGGTGCTGGTGATGGCCATGGTCATCGGGCCCCGTCGAGGAAGAAGTGGGCGTAGGGAACGGTCCAGACGACGTCATGACCGATGCGGTGGCCGCTGTAGCCGTCCTCGCCGTACGCCGTGCCGTGGTCGGAGCAGACGACGGCGAAGCACGGACGGCGGCGGGCGACGGCGGCCAGGAGCCGTCCCATCTGCCGGTCCACGTACTCCAGCGCCGCGGAGTGGGTGGCCCGCGTGTCGCCCGCCTCGCGGGTGGCCCCGGGGAGGTGGAACCAGTTGGGCTGGTGCAGGGCCGACACGTTCACGAAGAGGAACAGGCGCTGGTCCTGGGGGAGTCCGGCGACGACCTGCTCCGCGCGGGTCACCTGGGCCTCGAAGGACGTGGGGGAGACCACCCCGAACTCGGGCTCCCAGTGGCTCTCCTGGAACATCCCCGGCAGCACGGAGCCCAGCGGTCCCTGCTTGTTGAAGAAGCCCACGCCCCCGATGCACACGGTGCGGTAGCCCTCGGCGGCCAGACCCGAGACCAGGTCGGGAGTGTCGTAGACGAAGGTGCCGTCCGCGGTGGTCTCACTGCCCGCGAAACGGGCGGCGAAGAGCCGGGGATGCGGGCCCGGCGCGGCCGGTGTCGGCAGGAAGCCCGCGAACATCGCCTGGTGGGAGGCGTAGGTGAAACTGCCGGGAGCGTGCCGGCGCTCCCAAGCGCCGCCGGGCAGGTGCCGGGCCAGGTTCGGGATGCGTCCGGCCGCCGCCAGCTCCTGCGCCACGTCGTAGCGGAGGGTGTCGAGCGTGACGAACAGGATGTCGTGGCTTCCCACGATCTCGTTCATGTCAAGCGGTGGTGTCATGGTGGTGCTCCTTGCGTTCTGCTCGCCCTACGGCGGCTGGTGCGGCAGTCCCTGCGGGGGCTGCCGCTGCGGCCGGCGCGGGGGCTGGTGCCGGGGTCCGTGCGGCGACCTGTGCGGCGGGTGGTGCGGCGGTTCGTGCGGCGCCGTGTACGACGGCTGGTGCGGCGGTCCGTGCGGCGTTCTGCACGGCGGCCGGTGCGGCCGCGACCTGTGCGGCGTAGGTGTTCAGGTCCTCGGCGCCGCTGCCCGGCAGGCCGGTGAGGCGGGGCAGCAGGTCCCCGAAGGCGTTCACCTCGCCGACCGTGAAGCGGCGCCAGCCCGTCGCCGGCAGGATGTCCACGCCGACGCACAGGGTGCCCGGGAAGCACGCGGCCGCCCGTTCGGCCACGTCCAGCACGTCGGTGAAACTGCCTCCCGCCGCCCGGATCGCCGAGCGTGCCGCGTCCAGGTCGCCGCGGGCGCCCCCGAGGTGCAGATTCGTCATGGGGTGCCGGCTGGTTCGCACCACGGCATGCGTGGCGCGGCCTGCCACCACGACCACCCGCAGGTCGGCGGCCCGGCCGCCCTGCGAGGCCTTCGGCAGCCATCGCTCGACGTGGATCCCGTCCGGGACCAGGGCGTCGACGAGGGCGGCGACCTCGGTCTCCGTGGTGTAGTGGCGCACCCGGAGGGAGTTGTGGAGGCGGCCGTCGGCAGTGGTCTCCACGGAGGTGGTCGCCCTGACCCGGCCCGGTCCCGCCAGGGTCAGCGCCACGACACCGGATGCCGACGACCCGTGCGCCGGCTTCACGAACGCCCGTGAGATCCGGGCCGCCTCCAACTGCTCCCGGAGCCCGTCCCGCCCGGCCCAGCCGCCGACCGGACCCGTCAGAGCCGGGGGGACCGGGACGCCCGCGGCGGCGAGCCGGGCGTGGCAGCGCCGTTTGTCGAACATGACCGCGACATCCTCCCGGTCGGCGGTCGTCACCGCGCCCGCACGCCGCGCCGCGGCGGTCACCTCCCGGACCGCGGCGGTGAAACGGCGGTGCCAGAGGGCCGTCCCCTCGACCCGGGTGGGGTCGTCGGCGTCCCGCAGCAACCGGTCGACCTCGGCGTTCTCGCCGGGGGAGTCGATCCGTACCAACTCGCTCGGCGTGAAGGCGTACCGTCCGCGCAGTACATCCCGCCACGCCAGCACGCGGGGTGCCGGGTGACCGGCCGCGTGGACGGCGTCGGCGAACATCGCCGTCCGCCGGTTCTCCGGATTGCCGACGACGGCGAACCGGAGGCCGGCGGCGGGCGCCGCGCTACTCGGAGACGGCGACATAGCGCCACTCCTGGTCCCCCCAGCTGTCCGGAGTCCGGTGATCCGACAGGTCCACCTCGGTCCCGGTGGCGTCGAAGGCGGTACGGATCCGGTCTGCCATGGGCTCGCTCAGGAAGTGGTGGTGCAGGTCCAGCCGCTTGAGATGGGCCAGTGGCTGGCCGAGGAGCAGTGTTTCGGCGCCGGCGTCGGTGAGCGTGCCCATGGACAGGCTCAGCGACTCCAGCTGCGCCACGACCGGCGCGGAGGCCAGGGCCGCCGCGATCTCGTCCTGCACCTCGCTGTTCTGCACGCCGAGATGGCGCAGCGCCGGGAAGCGCCCCTGGACGAGGAGTGGCGCGAGGTCGGCCACCGTCGCGTCGCCGCCGTACTGGGACACGCCGAGCCACAGTTCCAGACGCTCCAGCGCGGACAGTTCACAGGCGCCGACCGAGCGCACCACCTGGCCGGGCAGGCCGCCCGACTCGAAGCGCAGCACGCGCAGCGCGTCGTGGCGCACCGGGCGCAGCGACAGGGGCTCCTCGCCGAGCCCCTGCGAATCGCCGCCGCGGACGCCCAACTCCTCCAGCTGCGGGAAGCGCTCCAGGACGGGGGTGACATCGGTGAGCTGAAGCCAGGAGATCTCGCACTCCTCGCCGGTGACATCGGCGAGGAACAGGGCGCGCAGCGCGGGGAAGCGCTCCGCGTCGGACACGATCAGCTCCAGCGCCGGACGCAGTTCGGTGTACTCGTCGTCCCACCAGGGCCCGACGACGAGAGCCCGCACCTGCGCGCTCGGCACCCGGTCCGTGAAGCTCCGCCACAGCTCCGCGAACGGAATCTCGCCGGCCGCGTAGCAGTCCAGCCGCCAGGCCACGTCGCCCGCGGCCGGAAGCGCCTCTTCGCCGGGCTCAGGCAGGGTGAAGACCGGCAGCCCGTGGAAGGTCTCGAAGTGATCGACGATGGTCATGACGGCCTCATTCCGCGACCGCGGTGAAACGGTGGACGACGCCGTCGTCCTCCCACGTCTCGCCGCGTTCCGACAGGTCGACCTCGACGCCGGACGGCTCCAGCGCTGTACGGATCCGCTCGACCACCGGCTCGCTGAGGAAGTTGTGGTGGAGGTCGAGCCGGGTCAGGTGGGTGAGCGGCTGACCGTCGAGCAGCGCCGTCGCGCCCTCGTCGGTGAGCACGCCGAGCGACAGGTCGAGCGACGTCAGCTGGGCGACGACCGGGGCCCCGGCGACGGCGGTGGCGATCTCGTCCTGGATCTCGCTGTTGCGCAGGCCGAGATGGCGCAGCGCCGGGAAGCGTCCCCCGGCCAGGATCGGGGCGAGGTCGGCGGCCCTCGCGTCGCCGCCGTACTCCTCCACGCCGAGCCACATGTCGAGGTGCTCCAGCGCGGGAAGCTCGCCGGCGGCGACCCCGCGCACGACCTCGCCGGGCAGGCCGCCGGCCTCGAAGCGGAGCCTGCGCAGGTGCTCGTGCCGGACCGCCGGGAAGCGCAGGCCGGTGCCGCCGCGGATCCCGAACTCCTCGAGCAGCGGATACGCCTCGAGGACAGGAGTGACGTCGGACTGCTCGATCCAGGAGATCTCCGCCTCCTCCATCTCCAGGTCCCCGATGAACACGGCCCGAAGCGCGGTCAGCCGGTCACGGGCGTCGACGAGACGCTGCACGATGCCGCTGGAGTCGTTGTCGTACGGCTCGCCCCACTGACCCACGATGAGGGCGCGTACACCGGCGGGGTCGACGGAGTCGAGGAAGCGGTCCCACAGGTCGCCGAAATCCTCCTGCGGGGAGTCCCCGTACGGTTCGACGGCCAGCCGCCAGGCCGCGGCGCCCGCCTCCGGCAGCTCCCGCCTCCCCGCGAACTGGGCGAAGTCGAAGGCCGGGAGGCCGTGCAGTTCCTTCAGATGCTCGACGTGGGACATGTCGCTGGCCTCCTGGGGCTCTCACGCGTTGCGTTGTTCGCGAAGAGTTGTACCAAGCGGCTCTGACATCGGCGGTGACGGGCTGGGTGGGTGCCGGGTGCGGGGGCGGTTCGGGGGTGGCCAGGGGCGCGTACCGGATCGGGATCCGGGGGCGGAGTCCGGGGCGTTGTCAGACCCCCCGCGTAGCGTCGTGGACATCGGTCGGTGACGTGCCGACGGGGAAGTCGGTGACGTGCCGACGGGGAAGGGAGACACGTATGTACCGGCAGGGGGATGTCCTGATCGTGCCCGTGGCGGAGGCGGTCGTGCCGCCGGGCACGGACCGGCTGCCGCACCAGCCGCGGGACGCGCGGGGGAGGCTCGTGCTGGCTCTCGGCGAGGTCACCGGACACGCTCACGCGGTGATCGGGCCCGGGACGCTGGTCCGGGAGGCCGGACCGTTCGGAGCGTCCTACCTCCATCTCCCGGACGGCGGGCGGGTGGTGCACGAGGAACACGCGGCGATACCGCTGCCCAAGGGCTGGTACCGCGTGGTGCGGCAGCGTGAGTACGTGCCCGGCGCGGTGCGCGTCGTGGCGGACTGAGACAGCGGATTCAGGCAACGGACCGGGGCAGCGCACCGAAGCGGCGCATTGAAACGGCGCATTGAAACGGCGCGCTGAGACAGCCGGACTGAGACAGTGAAGAGCGGAACGATGACGACACCGATGAAGACCGCGCACGAGACCGCGTACGAGACTGTGCCGACAGACACGATGGCGTTGTGGCGCGAGGTGGCGACGGCGACCGGCCCCGCCGACCGCCCGGCGGCCGAGGAGGGCCTGCGCCTGGCCTACCGGCTGGCGGGTCTGCCGGAGCCGGAGCACATCATCTGGGTGGGCTCGCCCAGCGAGGGCGTGGCAGTGGCCGCGCGGCTCACGGCGGAGGGCACGGCCGGCCGCAGTGTCCGTGACGCGGTGCGTACCCGGCCCTGGGCGGCCGCGCGGGAGCGCGTCCTCGACCGGCTCGGACCGGCCGGCTGGGCCGCACACTGGGCTCTGACCGGCGCCCAGTTGTGGGGCGGCACGGTCGCGCTGACCGAGCGCATACGCACCGCAGTGGCCGAGGCCTCGACCGCTGCGGCGGGGGGCGAGCAGGCCGTCCGGCTCGTACTGCTCGACGCGGTCCTCGGCCAGCACGACGCGGCCTGGCTGGCGGCCTTCGACGGCCAGGACGGCGGGGAGGCGCTCGACGGGATCGTCGCGGTCGCCCGCGCCGCGGGCTGGTGGTGGCCGTACGAGAGGACCGCGGTCGTCTGCGAACGCCCCGTGGAGCTGCACCGGGACGAGGCAGGCCGGCTCGACCGCGGGGACGGACCGGCGCTCGCCTTCCCCGACGGGTTCGCGCTGCACGCCTGGCGCGGTATGCCGGTCCCGGCCGAATTCCTCGCCGGACTCGGCGGGCTGACTCCGCGACGCATACGCGAGGAGGAGAACGCCGAGCTGCGCCGCGTGATGCTGGAGCACTACGGCTACGACCGCTACCTGGAGGATTCCGGCGCCGAACCCGTACAGCGCGACAACGCGGGCGTGCTGTGGCGCATCGAACTGGAGGGGGACGAGCCGCTGGTGATGGTCGAGGTGGTCAACTCCACCCCGGAGCCCGACGGCACCCGCCGCACGTACTGGCTTCGGGTGCCGCCGAGTACCCGGACCGCCCGGGAGGGCGTCGCCTGGACCTTCGGCCTGGAGGAGGCCGACTACGTGCCGGAGAGGGAGACCTGAGTCCCGAGCCGACTCGGGCACGAGGTTCCGGTACGGCACGAGGTTCCGGTACGGGCGGCCGTCACAGCCCGTGGAGATGGCATGGAGGTCCGCGCTGAGCTGGGCGTCTCGGCGCCGTCGTGCGTCTGTGGGCGCGGCGTTGGCGCTGTCCAGGGCCTAACGGCCCTAACACCCAGGGACCTTGGGGTATTTGCCCCCAATGTCATACTGGCCTGCGGTTTCAGCGGACGGATCGTCCCTTGTTCCCGTGGTATCCGCCCACCGTTCCTCACACGTTCCTTCAGGAGCCCACCCATGTCTCGACTCATCCGCCAGCTCTCGGGCAGCGCACCGGACCGCCCGGCCCGGTGCGCTCCGGCCCCGGCCGTCGCCCCGGGCGCGGCTGGACCGGACGCCACGCGGCTGACCGCCGTCGGGTGTGAGACGCGGAGGGGTCGCTGATCATGAGCGCGGAAGACGGCACGTACCACGCACTCCTCGCCCGCCACGACGCGATGCGACTGCGCCGGCAGATGCTCTCCTCCGGAGGCTTCCCGGGCGCGGACAGCGGCAGCGGCCTCCGCGGCCCGGCCGGGCAGCCGTACGACGGCGCCGCCGACCAGCGGACGATCCTGCGTAATCTGGACCTGGTGACGCCGTTCGAAGAGCTGATCGCCCACCTCTACCAGGCACTGTTCACCCGGCACCCCTCCCTGCGGTCGCTCTTCCCCGCCGAGATGGCGTTCCAGCAGGCCCATCTGGCGCGGGCGTTCTGGTACCTGCTCGAGCACCTGGACAGGCCCGAGCAGATCACCACGACGTTCACCCAGTTGGGCCGCGACCACCGCAAGCTCGGTGTGCGCCCGGCGCAGTACGCGGCGTTCGAAACCGCCCTGTGCGAGGCGCTGCGCATCCGCGCCGACGAGCACTGGACCGCGGAACTCGAGCAGGCGTGGGTCCGGATGGTGCGTTTCGGGGTCACGGCCATGGTGCGGGGCGCGGACGCGGCGCTGCACGAGCCGCCGTGCTGGGAGGCCACGGTGACGGCGCATCGGCTGTGCGGGCCGGACCTCGCGGTGCTCCGAGTGCGGCCGCACGAGACCTTCCGGTACCGGGCCGGGCAGTACACCGCGCTGGAGTCCGCGCGGCTGCCGCACACCTGGCGCCCGTACTACCTGGCCGGCGAGCCCGGCCGGGACGGGGAGCTGGAGTTCCACGTCCGGCGCACCGTCCCCGGCGGGGTGAGTGAGGCACTGGTGCGCCACACCGCGGTCGGGGACCGGATACGGCTCGGTCCCCCCAAGGGGAACCTGGCACTCGACGGGGAGCCGACGGATGAACTCCGGCTGGTGGCCTGGGACACCGGCTGGGCCGCGATGAAAGCGCTGCTCCAGGAACTGGAAGGCCGCCTGCGGCCGGCGTCCGAACACCGGGCGGGCAGGGTGCGGCTCTTCCTGGGCGCCGACGCGCTGTCCGACTTGTACGACACCGAGTACCTGACCGGGTTCGAACGGCGTCGTCCGTGGCTGACCGTGGTCCCGGTGACCGGCGGGACACCGGGGGAGGGCGCGTACGATCGCTTGGCCCGCGCGGTGACCCGGAGCCGCCCCACGGCGGCCGGCCACGCCCTGCTCACCGGGCCGCCGGCGATGGTCCAGACGGTGACGGCCGCGCTCACCCGCGCCGGGCTGCCCGCCGCACACGTCCGCCACGACCCGCTGCCGGCCGGCCCGCGTGACCTGCCCGGATCCGTCCGGGACTTCGGCGCGGCCGGAACCCGGATGTTCCAGGGGCAGTCGATCCCGGCGTGACCGACCACCGCGACGGTCGCTGCCTCCTTCTGGAGCAGACCGGGAGCTGACTGAGGTCCACCTACGCGAGAGCCCTGCCATCCGAAGGGAACCGGCAGGGCTTTCGTGTCGCCCGCACGGCTGGCAACATGATCCGGCAGGCTGAATGTCATGTGCGAGTCAGAGTCGGCAAGGGGACTCGCGTGACCTCGGTGTTCGACCGGCCGTCCGACGCCGCCGGCGAACGCCCCCGTCGGAGACGCCTTGCTGGTCCTGCCTCCACAGGAGTTGACCCCGCACGGTCGAAGAACGCTCAAGCCCCGACCAACCACAGGGAGCCGCGATGACCCTTCGAACCCGAGTCCTGCTCGTCCTCTCCGCACTGCTTGTCACACTCGCGCCGACCGCGCCGACCGCCTTGGCGCACCCCGCCTCGCCCACGGCGACGGGAGCGGCTGACGCCACGCTTGCCCCTTCCCCGAAGCCCCGAGGCGCCGAGGTCGTCGCGGCCACCCAGGTCGCGGACCGTCAGGTCGACCTGTCCGTGCGCTCGGCGGCCTTGGGCGGACGGACGGTCAAGGTCCGACTGCTCACCCCCGACGGCTGGGACCCGAGCGACCGACGACAGCACTGGCCGACCTTCTGGCTGCTGCACGGCTGCTGCGGGGACTACACCTCGTGGACCGCCCTCACGGACGTCGCACGGATCGACAGCCTGCGCAATGTGCTCGTGGTGATGCCGGAGGCCGGCTGGAACGGCTGGTACAGCGACTGGTGGAACCACGGCCAGGGCGGCGACCCCGCGTGGGAGACCTTCCACACCGTGGAGCTGCGGCAGCTCCTGGAGCGTGACTGGTCCGCCGGCGGCAACCGCGTCGTGGCCGGCCTGTCGATGGGAGGCCAGGGCGCCCTGCTGTACGCCGCCCGGCACCCCGGAATGTTCAAGGCGACCGCTGCGTACTCCGGCTCGGCGCACCCGCTGCTGAACGAGGAGTCGGTGAACCGCATCATGGGCTTCTTCGCCGGCCAGGGCGACGACCCGCTGCGGGTCTGGGGCGACCCGGTCGCCCAGCGCGGTGTCTGGCAGGCTCACGACCCGTTCCACCTGGCCAAGCGGCTCAAGTCGGTCCCCGTGTACCTGTCGTGCGGTGACGGCACCACGGGACCCCTGGACTCCCCGGGCCGCACGAGCGCGCTCGAGGCCGACTTCAACCGCCAGAACCACGCCCTGGCCGCCGAACTGGAACGTGTGGGCGCCAAGCACGTGACCACCAACTTCTACGGACCGGGAACCCACGGCTGGGCATACTGGCAGCGCGAGCTGCACGCCTCACTGCCGATGCTGCTGGACGCCCTGCGCGTCGACGGCTGACACCGTTGCCCTCACGGGCTGCTTGCCGGTGCCTGGCAAGCAGCCCGACGTCGTTCTGCCGTGCCGCGCGGTGGAAGACCAGCGCCCAACTGGTCAAACTGTCCGCATGGTTTCCGTGAGACACAAGGTGGTCGTCGAGCCGGTCCCGTACCCCCGGCTCGTCGACGCCCTCGCCGTGATCCGCACCCTGGTGGAGGAGAGCCAGGCGGATGGACAAAGGCTCGTACTGCCCGATGGACAGGTGATCCCGGACATCCGACTGACCCAAGGGCGACACCTGCGGCCCGGCTCGGTCTACCTGATCACGGACGTGGACGAGGAAGAGGCCGACGACGGGTACGCGAAAGCGGATGCGGACGCGGACGGGTCCAGGACCACTCAGGGTGCCGATGCGAGCGAAACCGTACAGATCACCGTCAGGGAATGGGACCACCGCCGCGCTGTCCGCCTCGAACTCGCCGTCGTCGACGACGACATGAACGTCGAACTGGACGCGACGCTGAAGAGCCCCGACCGCCCGGACCTGGTCGAGATCAGCGGCCGGACGCGAGGCGACGCGGCAGCGCGCACGCTGTTCGAGATGGCGGGCCGCGCCCGGGTACGGCTGGACGACTGGTGGCCCGCCGCAGTCTCCGACCGCACCCCACCCTCAGCCCCGGCCTCGGCCCGGCTCGACCACCGCTGGATCCGGGCGGACGTGCGAGCGGTTCCCCGGCCGTCCCGGGACGACGGCAGATGGGAAATACACGTCACCGTCTCCCTGCGCGGCCGCCGGCTCCTGCGACCGGTGGCCGCAGCCGTACTCACCGTGGCCGCCGGCCGGATACGCCGATCCGTCGTACAGACCCTGGACGACCTGGCCGCACAGTGGAACGACCGCGTGCCACGCCTGGTGGCGATGAACGCCGACCAACTGAGAGAAGCCCTCCTCAGCAAGCCGTGAGGCGAAAACGTGTCGCCGTACCGGAGGCACGTATGCCCTGCGCGGTCCACGCCTCCACCCGCTCCACGAGCGCGGTCACCTCAGCCTGCTCGGACCCGTACCCGTTCGCCTGTGGCCTGCGGCCGTGCAGCAGGGAACGGTAGCCGGCCAGAGTGTCGGCCCCCTCGCCGCCCAGGTCGTCGACCGTCACCGGGTGGAAGCTGCAGTAGTCGCACCAGGAGGCCGCGTCAGCCGGCCCTCATGCGCCGTGCGACTTCCTCGACATCGGCGAGCAGCCCCGCCGGCTCCTGGTCGAGAGCGAGGGCGTGCTGGTGGATCAGGATGCCCGCGTGACGCACCCGGTGGGCGGTGTGCGACGCGTTGCCCTTCAACTGGACCCGGCCGTGCAGCGCCGCGTTGGCGCTCAGCTCCGCCACGATCTGCTCCGCGCGCTCGACCACGGACGGTGACACCTGCCAGGCCCGCAACTCCGCGCGGCGAGCAACCGGGCGTGTGCGCCGCGACGGGTGGAGGACAGTTGCTGTGCGAATGTCCTGACGAGGGTGGATGCGTGGGGCGTGGTCACGTTCATGAGGGCCACGGTGAGGGGCGCGCGGGGGCGCACGCCAGGAGGAAGCCCCGTACGCTGCGTGAGCGTACGGAGGCGCGCCTACTCCGGCGGCGTGGGCGTGTCGGGGGTGCGGTACATCGCCTGTACGTCCAGCTCCAGTTGGACGGTCGGTCCGACGACCGCGATGCCGCGGGCCAGCATCGAGCGGTAGTTCAGGGTGAAGTCCTCGCGGTGCAGCTCCGCCTTCGCCAGCGCCGCGCAGCGAAGTTCCTGCTCGTAACCGCCGTTCACCGTCCCCAGGTACGTCGTGTCCAGGCCGACGGAACGGCTGGTGCCGTGCATGGTGAGCGAGCCGTGCAGCGTCCACTTGGAGCCGCCGCGGTAGACGAACCGGGTGCTGACGAAGTCGATGTACGGGTAGCGAGCCACGTCGAGGAAGTCGGCGGAACGCAGGTGGTTGTCACGGGTCTTGTTGCCCGTGGTGATGCTGGAGGCGTCGATGCGCACCGAGACCTGGGAATCGGCCATGTTCTGCGCGACGCGGATGCCGCCGTCGAAGCGGGTGAAGCGACCGTGGACATGGGCCATGCCCACGTGCTTGGCGATGAACCGGATCGCGGTGTGCGGCGGGTCGAACAACCAGGTGCCGGGCGGCGGGAGTTCCAGCTGACGGGCGGGCTCCAGCGTGATGCGCGCCGGGGCAGGGGCCACGCCGGCGGCTATCTCGACCGTCTCGCGGGCGGGCGACAGGCCCTCGGCCGCGGTCCGCACACTGTAGGAGCCCGGTGGCAGCGCCGCCATGAAGAAGCCGTACGGATCGGTGGTGCCGTGGGTCACGACGCGGTGGCTGTCCAGCGCGGTCACCGTGACCTCTGCTCCGCCCATGGGCTGCCCCATGGGGTCGACGACCTCGCAGCCGAACGCGCCCGCGCCGGGCGGCAGGGGAATGGAAAGGCCCGGCGCGGCACCGGAGGCGCTGCGGGAACGCCGACGGCGGAGCAGTCCGAAGGCCATGGTGTTCACCTTTCTGCACACGTGTGGCTGTCGCGCGGGCCGCGCAGCCGCTGGTGATCGCGATTGCCAAGATCATCCGGAGTCAGGATGCGGGCATGGGGGAACCAGATCATTAACGATCTTAAAGCAGCTTGTGAGGAGGTAGTGTTTTCCGTGATCAGAGCTGGTGTGACGTGATTTGAATGGCGAGGCCATCGCAAATCTGCACATCCGCGGGGCAAATGGTGACACCTCGACCTCACCGCTTTGCGTATCGCCGTGGCGAAGAGCACCCGCCGTGCGACGACGTTCACGCGCAGCACGCGGAATCGCCACCGACCCGACACATCCGGCGCCGGTTCGGCGCGGCGCGGAGCCGGCCGACCCGCGCGAACCGTGGTTGCCCGCCGGCGGGGTCGCAGCCGCCTCCCACCCCCGACGCTGCACCTGTCCGACCGCCCGGCTCCACCCGGTCGGCGGAACCAGGAGGCGCGGTCAACCCCGCGGCAGCCACTACGCCGCAGGCCGCCCACCAGCGACAAGCCCTTGGACCGAGCAGGCATGAGCCTGGACCTGGACTCAAGGAAAAGGCCGGAGCCCTGGCGGGCCGTGCTCACCAGGGGCAACGTCGTCGTGCACTACGACCCCGAGGCGGAAGAAGGCTTCTGCCACGTCCGGCGCGAGGAGCCCGACGACGACATCATCCGCCGGCCGGCGAGGAAGACGACGCGACGTCGAAACGCAACGCGGACTCCCGCTGACCGGCACGCCGGGCCGTCCGGATCCTGGTGGGCCCAGGACCCGGCCGGCGCCGTAAGCCGTCGCTGTCATGTGCTCGTGAGCAGGGACTCCAAGGCCTTCGCCGTGGCTGGATGCCGGGTTGCGAGTGCGGCGCCCGAAGGCGACGAGCCCGAGGCCGCCCATGCGCCGTCGCAGCCCAGCAAGTCCGCCACCGCGTCGCAGGACGCCGGATGCACGGCCAGCAACCCGACACCCGACGGGGGTGGGACGTCGGCCCGCGTCCATCCCTGCGTGCAGCCCAGCAGCTCCGCCACGGCGTCGCAGGTCGCCGGATGCGCCGGGAGCAATGCGGCGCCCTGGCGGCCGTGCGCTCCGGACTGCTTCCGGTGGGCGGCGGGCGGGGCCGGGGGCGTCCGCCACGGTGGTATCCACGCGTCCAGGGCCGCCAGCCGTCCCGGGAAGATCCGCCCGGCCTCGCGGATCAGCAGCGGGGCGAGCTCCGCGGCGCCGGACCGCAAGGTGGTGATGAGCAGCGGCAGCCACGGCAGCAGCACCGCGTCGGGCAAACGCCCGAACGCGTTCGACACCGCCTCCACGACCACGTCCGCCAACGCCGGCACCGGCTCCAGCGCGTGGACGAAGCCGCTGAGGTAACGGGGATAGGCGGGCACCACCAGCGGATTGTCCAGCAGCGCGTCGCACCGGCCCCGCAGCTCGGCCCGGGACAACGTGCCGAGCTGCACCTGCGCCGCCCACAGCAGGGCCGTCTTCGACGGCTCCTCGGGATGCGACTGGGCGACCGCCAGCTCCAACTGGGCCCGGTCGCAGCCCAGCGACAGCGCGAGGCTCTCCATGCTGAACAGGAAGCCGAGCATCGCCGCGACCTGCCCGACCGTCGCGTCCTCGTCCCGGAACGCCACCGGCAGCAGCGTGCAGTAGTGGGCGTAGCCGGTCTTGACGAACGACTCGATCCACGACGGCAGCACCGGTTCGCTGGTGCGGTAGTACGCCAGCAGCCCGCGCACCCGGCGCAGGACCTCCGGCGCGCCGTCGACGCTGCGCTCGGTGGCGAGCACCTTCAGCGCGTGCGTGCCGAGTTCGTCGGCGAGGCGGCGGCTGCGCAGGTACAGGGTCGCGTCCTCCACCGCGGCCAGTACGGTCGCGGTCGTGGCCTGCGGGCCGTAGGCGTCGCGCCGCAGTCGCTGCTCCAGGACCTGCTCGATACTGACGCCCTCGTAACCGAGCTCGATGAGGGCCCGCTGATGGGTGCCGAGCGCCAGGTCCCAGGACTCCTGGATCGAACGCTCACCGAGCCGCCGCTCACCCATGATCGGCCGGGCCGCGCCGTGCGGCATCAGGCGCCGCAGCATCCACAGGACGTCGGAGCAGGCCTGGAGTTCCGGCCGGGAGGCCGTGTCCAGCAGGGCCCGTTGCACGCCGCGCTGCTGGAGCTTCAGTCCGAGCGGCGCCAGCCGGTCGTGCACATCGCGGGCGAGCGGCGGCAGCGCGTCGTAGCCGACCTGGCCGATCCGGTCGCCGCCCATCATGATCTCGACCAGGCGCCGCACGTCCCGCCGCCCCGGCACGGCGTCCTTCTCGATGCAGGTGACCGCAGCGTCCTGGAAGTCGTACGGCGTGGGCTTGGCCCGGTCCCTCATGCCGGCGAGCAGGACCGACGTCTCGAACACCGCGATGGCGTCGGCGGTGGAGGCGAGATAGCCGTTGCGCCGGGCGGCGCGCACGATGTCCACCGACCAGCCGAGCAGTTCGGCCTCGTCCAGGCCGTCGAGCACGGGTGGCCTGCGCAGGAAGCCGGAAAGCCGGTCCGCGGCGGCGGACTCCGGTGCGGGGACAGCTGCTTGCCTTCCCCGGGCCTTCGCTGCCGAGGCCTTCGCCGGGGCCTTCTTCGCCGTGGACTTCTTCGTACCCGCCTGGCCTGCCAGCCGGAACGGCTGCACACGGGTGCGCTTCAGGCTCTTCGCCCACTCCGTCGAGGCGATCGACACCGAGCCGGCGGCGAGACCGAACTGCGCCTCGATCGCCGCGTGGCTGGACGGGATCAGCCCGTACTGCCAGGTGGTCGCGGTACGCGGGGAGATCGTGAACGTGTCGGTGCCGTGCACGCCGAACTCCTCGACACGGCTGACCGCGTGGAACGCCCCGCACACATACAGGCAGTCCGCCGGATCGGTGCCCGTCGCCGTCAGGTGCTCGCGCATCCGGGTCCACATGTACCGCTCCCGGTCCTCGTCCACGCGGACCCGGGCGCCGTCGCCCGGAGCGAGGCGCCGGAACAGGCTGCCGATGAGGAACATCACCTGGCGGTAGGTGTCGTGGTCGGCGGCGCTGTCGCCGAGCGGCACCTCGACGAACTGGTGCCACCACTCCGACCAGTGCCGCACCTTGCCGTGGCGCAGCAGGTGCTCCTCCAGCTCGCCGAAGCGCGGCCGGAGGTCGCCGAGTTCGACGCCGACGGCCTCGCCGTGCAGCGCGGCCTCGGCCGGAGGGTCGGTGTCCTCCGCCGCGGCCTCCTGCGTCCGCTCGCCGCCGGTGTCCCACTGGAAGACGTGGTCCGCGGAGCGGTCCACGAGGACCAGCTCCACCCCCGGGGTGTCCAGCGCATAGGCGATGGCCTGGTACTCGGCGGACGCCTCGGTGATCGGCGCGACGACCGACAGCGGGGCCCAGTCCGGGGGGAAGCCGTCGACGTCACCGGCGAACGCCTGCACCGCCACCGGCAGCCGGCAGTTGCGCAGCTCGGTCAGCAGCGGCGCCATGTCCTCGCACAGCTCCAGGTAGACCACCCTGGGCTGCTTCTCGCGCAGCCGCCGGGCCATGGCGGTCGCCGAGGCGGGCGAGTGATGGCAGACGGGGAAGATCTCCAGCGGCTCGCGCACCGCCCGGTCGACGTCGTCGACCATGCCGAGGAGGATGCCCTCCAGGGCGTCGGGCCCGCCCGCGAACGTGGCGGCGGCCTCCTGAAGTTGCCCGCGCAGCGCGGCGAACGTGCCGCTCTCGTGGGGCCCGGTCACGACAGCGTGGCGATCGCGTCGCGGCCGCCCTCCAGGAACTCGGGCCAGGAGCCGCCCTCCTCCTTGCTGCGCGGCTCGACGACACCGTGCAGGTACTTGTTGAGGATGGCCAGGTCCTCGGGCTCGCGGCGGGTGAGGGAGCCGACGAGCGAGGAGGCGAGAGTGCGGGCGGTCAGGGCACGCTCGCCGAAGAAGTTGCTGTGCAGGACGGCGTCCTCCAGCACGCCGATCTGCTCGGCCGTCGACAGTGCCGACTCCAGCTTCTCGTCGTCGCTGCCGGCCGCGGCGGCGGACGCGCGCAGATCGGCGAAGCTCTGCAGGAGCACGTCGAGCAGGGTCGGCGGCACGTCGAGGTCGATCGAGTGCCGGCGCAGCAGTTCCTCGGTGCGGAAGCGGACGATCTCCGCCTCGCTCTTCTTGTTCGTCACGACCGGGATGCGGACGAAGTTGAAGCGGCGCTTGAGCGCGGAGGACAGGTCGTTGACGCCCCGGTCGCGGCTGTTGGCCGTGGCGATGATCGAGAAACCGGGCTTGGCGAAGACGATGTTGTCGCTGCCGCCGCTCTCCAGTTCGGGAACGGAGATGTACTTCTCGGAGAGGATCGAGATCAACGCGTCCTGGACATCACTCGTCGACCGGGTCAGCTCCTCGACGCGGCCGATGGCACCGGCCTCCATCGCGGTCATGATCGGCGAGGGGATCATCGACTCCCGTGACTGGCCCTTGGCGATGACCATGGACACGTTCCACGAGTACTTGATGTGGTCCTCGGTGGTGCCCGCCGTGCCCTGCACCACCAGCGTGGAGTTGCGGCAGATCGCGGCGGAGAGCAACTCCGCCAGCCAGCTCTTGCCGGTGCCGGGGTCGCCGATGAGCAGCAGACCGCGGTCGGAGGCGAGGGTGACGATGGAACGCTCGACGAAGCTGCGGTCGCCGAACCACTTCTGCGAGATCTCCCGGTCCAGGCCGTCGGAGCGCTCGGAGCCCAGGATGAACAGGCGGACCATCTTCGGCGACAGGCGCCACGAGAACGGCTTGGGATTGTCGTCGATCGACTCCAGCCAGTCGAGCTCCTCGGCGTACTTGATCTCGGCGGGGGCGCGCAGCAGGTCGGACATGCGGGAGGGGCCTTTCCGTGAGGTGATCACAACACGACGTGGGACGTACGGTCGGGGTCAGGTGAGAAACGTCTTGAGTTCGTGCACGAGCTTCTTGATGTGGCCGGAGATCACCGGCGTGCCGAGGTCCTTGAAACGCTCCCGGAACCACGGGTTGACGCTGCCGCGCCCGGAGCTGGTCACCGAGCCGACCGGAATGAACTTCGCGCCCGAGCGGTGGATGGCGGCCATGCTGTCGAACAGCTCCTGGCAGCGCCATTCGTAGAAGTCGGAGATCCACACCACGACGGTGTTGCGCGGCTCGGCGATCTTCGGCTGGGCAAGGGTCATGGCGACGGTGCCGTCGGTGCCGCCGCCGAGCTTGGTGCGCAGCAGCGTCTCGAACGGGTCGTGCGCCCAGGGAGTGAGGTCCAGAGCCTGGGTGTCGTAGGCGATCAGGTGGACCTCCACCTTCGGCAGCCCGGCGAAAATGGAGGCCAGGATGGTGCAGTTGACCATCGAGTCGACCATGGAACCCGACTGGTCCACGACGACGATCAGCCGCTGCGGCGTCGTCTTGCGGCTGGTGTGCCGGTAGTAGAGGCGGTCGACATAGAGCCGCTCCTCCTCCGGGCTCCAGTTGGTGAGGTTCTTCCAGATGGTGCGGTCGAGGTCGAGGTTGCGGAACACGCGCTTGGGCGGGACGGACCGGTCGAGCTCGCCGACCGTCGCCTTCTCCACCTGGGTGCGCAGCACCTCGGTGACCTCGTCGACGTAACGGCGGATCAGCGCCTTGGCGTTGGCCAGGGCCACGCCGGAGAGGTTGTTCTTGTCGCGCAGCAACTGCTCGATCAGAGACATGCTCGGCGTCAGCCGCGAGGCCAGCTGCGGGTCGGCCAGCACCTCGCGCAGGTGCATGCGCTTGACGAGATCGCCCTCGATGGAGCCGAGCTCCGGACCGATCGCGGGGATCAGCCGGCTGAGGTCGGGCGCGGGGCCGCCGAAGCCGGTGCCGGTCGGGCTGACGCCCCCTCCGGCCCCCATGCGGTTGGAGCCGCCGCGTCCGCCGCGCAGTTCGCCGGGCCGGCAGCCCAGGGCCCGCTCCAGCCAGCCCGCGTCGGACTGCCAGCGGGCCAGCTGCTCCGCGGTGACGGTGCCGGGGCGGGAGGCGAAGACGTTCAGCAGCACCTTCGAGGCGAGCGCCGCCCGCCGCACCTCGGCGGCCCGGTCGCGCTCGCCGTCCTCGTCCGGCGCCGGTGCCATCAGCCCGTCGAACTCGGCGGCCAGCTCCGGGTGCCGCTGCACGACGGAGTCGACCGACGCACCGGGATCGAGCAGCGCGGACGGCAGGCCGATGTCCTCGACCACGGCGAGACTCGCCGACTCCAGAGCGGCCTGCTCCTCCGGGTCGAAGAGACGGGCCAGCAGGCGCCAGTAGAGGACCTGCCGCCGGTTGTCGTACGGATCGGGCTCGGGGCCGGCCGCCTGTCCGGTGAGGTCCTCGGTCATTTCCGCAGCAGCCTTCCGGCACGTTCGCGCAGCACGGAGACGGCGTCGGTGGAGGCCTTCTCGGCCCGGACCCCGGCCTTGTCGGTCGTACCCCCGGCCCAGGCCCCCGCGTGCACGGCGACGGTCTTCTTCCGTACGGTCCGCTCGACGGCCAGCGGCTGGAGGAGGAACTCCCCGGCGTCCCAGCGCAGCAGCCCGACACACGCGCCGGACGCGGCGACGACCTCGCGCGAGAGCGGACCGGCGGCCGGGACGCGATCGGTGTCGACGGCCAGGCGGTACCCGGCGACCTGGAAGACGATCCCGTCGTCCTCCTCCACGCCGTACCCCTCCAGCAGGACGGGCACCGCGATCCGGGCCGGGTGCCGGTCGAGCGGCGACACGGCGAAGGCGGCGGCGGTGGGCAGGGCCACCCGGGCGGTGGCGAAGACCTCGGCGGGCTCGCCCACGCGCGCACGGGCGTCGTCCCATATCAGGTCGCCCTCGGCGGTGACGGGCATGGCGTCGAGGTCCATGGCGCGGCCCTCGCTCACGGCCCCCAGCAGGGACATGTGCGGCCGCAGCAGCTGCCACAGACCGGCGCCGACGACCGTGTCCGGCTTGGGCGCGGAGACCGAGGCCCGCACCAGGCGGGGCGTGCCACCGTCCGCGGGCTCGAACACCGCGTGCACCTGTGCCTGTACGGCGGTGGCGTGCTCCTGCACGTCGACACCGAGCGGCAGCAGCCGGCCGGTCGCCTCGGCCACGGAGGTCGCGCGCGCCGCGCCCGGCAGCGTCAGCAGCAGGGCGCGCGACCACAGGTCGGCCCAGCGGCGCACGGGGACGCGCTCCAGGGTGGCCCCCGGGCAGGAGGCGGCGAGTTCGGCGGCGAATCCGTCGAGCAGCGTGGCCAGGCGGCGCAGCGCCGGGTCGGGCAGCATCGCGGAGACGACCGGCGCGGCGCCGTCGACGAGTTCGTGCTCGATGCCCTGCCAGCCGGCCCGCACCAGGTCGCACAACCAACCACGCGCGGCGGCGTACAGATTCGCCGCGTGTTCGTTGTTGTTGGCCGCAGCGGCGGTGGCTTCCTCGGCCCGCGGTCGGCCGACGGCCTCCTCGACGCGGGCGGTCAGCGCGTCGTGCACGGAACCGAGCAGGGCGGTGCGGGCCGCGGCGAGCGTGACGAAGTGGTCCTCGCCGGCGGCTCCGGCGGCCGTCTTGTCGGCGGCCTCGGCCACCCGCGCGGCCAGCGGTGTCCCGGCGACGGCGTCGGCGAGCCCGGTCAGCCCAGCGGCCTGGCCGGGCTGCGGACGCAGCAGACCGGCGACGAGAGCCTCGTCGAACCCGTCCACGGCCGTGAGGGCCTCGTCAAGGCCGTCGACGGCGTCGGAGAGCAGATCGGCATGCATCAGGCCACCGCCCTCGTGGTCGGAAACCACTGCATCTCGGGTATCGGTGCGGTGCTCGGCGTGAGTTCGAGATAGGCCAGGTGCCGCAGGAACCGGCTGAACACCCGGGCCGCGGCCGAACTGCCGGCCGCCGCGGGGCGCGTGGCCGTCATGACGTCGGTGACGACGTGCGCGGCCGGCTCCGCCGCGTCCACCTCGACCTTCAGGTACCGGGCCACGCGCTCGGCGCCGTACTGCAGCACGGCCTCGCCGACGAGCGCGCGTATGTGGTTGCAGAACATCCCGCGGGCCCCGCCGCAGGGGCGGTTGTTGTTGGTGCTGCACGCGAACGCGTACGTCCCCGCCTCGACCGAGGACACGTACACGCGCCCGATGTCCGACCCGCTGGAGACCACACCCTGCAACCGCCCGTCGGCCAACTCGACGAACGGCACCTTCGCGAGCTTCCGCGGCCGCGCCGACGGCACCACCCGTGCCGTGCTCGACTTCTCCCAGACCGACAACGCACCATCTCCCATGCATGCGAAAGGGGGCGCTCACGCCACCTCGGCGGAACGTGATCGAATCTATCCGCGACCACTGACAACGCCTCCGGAAGACGGTCGTGGGCGCGGGGAGCGGGGGAGCCGGGGGACGTTCGTGCACCAGGAGATCGTCGGTCAGCTCGGCACGGTGCGGTTGTACTGACCCTGGGTCAACTGCGCCCAAGACGAGACGGGGCTGGTCCGGCCCGGTGACTTTGGGGCGGGCAGATCATCGGGCCGGTGACGGGGCCAACGGCACACGCGATGGTGCCCCACCTTCGTGGCCGCCGACTGGACTGTCGCTACCGCCGGGTACTCTCGGTTCCATCGTCACTGCGGCCCGACGGGCTTCCGCTCCACTTCGGTCGAGTCCCGAAGGACATGCCCCCGGCTCCTGGGAGCGGAGCATCCCCGCGCCGGCCGCCGGCTCGTCGATGCGGGCCTCGGCGGGTCGAGGCCGTGCTGGAGTACGCGCTATGAGAGCCGGGTTTGATGCGGCCAGGTGCCGAGCGAAGCCTGGGCCGGTGGAGCCTGTTCAACACGCTCAGTCCTCGTCCGGTACGGCCTCGGCCCCGTCACGCCCGCGCATACGGACGAAGTCCGGGTCGGTGGTGACAGCGGTCTCCTCCAGGCTGTCGGCCTCGGCCGCCTTCCCCTCGGCACGGAGCGCGCGAATCACGTCGTGGGTGACGGCGGCCTCGTTCCACGCGTAGGAGCCGGACCGGTAGACGGCGAGGGCCGCTTCGAGGTCGGCGTGGGCCTCCGCGTACCGGCCGAGTTCCCGGTAGGCGACGCCGCGAAGATGCCGGGCCATGGATCCGGCGTAGGCGTCTCCCGCTCGTTCGCACACGGTGATGGCGTGCGTGAGCGGTTCGAGGGCGGCTTCCGGCCGACGTGCCTTGAGGTGGAGCCAGCCGATGTCCCGCTGTGTGTGCGCCTGCCACATCTCGTCGCCGACCTCCTGGAAGAGGCGCAACGCGGCCGTGGCCGTGGCCGCGGCCTCGTCGAGGCATCCCATGCCGGCCAGGACGCGAATCCGGGCGTTGGTGACGCGGCCCACCCAGTGCCGTTCGCCCATCGGCCCGAAGATCTCCTCGGCCCGGTCGTAACGCTCACGAGCCTCCTGCCGACGGCCGAGCAGACGGTAGGCCTTGCCGAGGGCGTAGAGGCTGGCGCCTTCCCACCTGCGGTCGCCCAGCCGCCGGAAGTCGCGGACGGCGGACTCCAGCAGGGGGGCAGCCTCCTCAGGGCGGCGCAAGTAGCCGAGAGTCTCGGCAAGGGTCCGCCGCAGCCGGGCCTGGGCCCTGAGGTCACCGGTGCGTTCGGCCAGCCGGAGGGCCTCCCGCTGGCTCTGCTCCGCCAGCTCGGGACTGCCCCGCCACCTCTGGAACTCGCCGAGCTTCTCGAGTGAGTTGAGGACGTGCCACGAGTCGTCGGCGGCACGCAGCCGGTCGGCAGCCGTGGTCATGTGGTCCAGGGCCTTCCTGAAGTCCCTCTTCGCCGCGTACGCGCGGGCGATGACCATCTCGTCCCGGGCACTCCCGACCGGGCCGACGCTGTCGTCCGGTCCGCTGCGGAGAAGCAGCGTGAGCGCGGTGTCCGGTGCGCCTTCGGCCACGGCCGCCGAAGCGCGGGCACGCCGTAGGCCGGCGAGCACGCGGGGCCGGGTCTCGGACGGCGACGCATCGAACAGCCAGTCCGCAGAGCCGGTGGGAAGGCTGATGTCGTCGAGGAAGTAGGACAGCGCTTCACCGATGTCGGCCGCCTCGGCGTGCATGTCGAGGCTCCTTGCGCGGCCGATGGCCCAGCGAAGCCGCTCCTGCTCGGCGGACACCCAGCCGGCGGCTGATTCCTGTCCGAGATCGCCGACCCGCTCGGCGGAAAACTCCGCACGCAGTTCCGGCGCGCGCTGCGCGGCCAGGCTGACCGCGGCGTCGCGGTACGCCTTGACCAGGCGGGCATCGTACTGGCGCTGCTCTTCCGGTGGCAGCTGCTCGTACTGCTCGGCTGCGAAGACGCGGACCAGATCGTGGACGCGGTAGCCCGTACTCGCCCCCTCACCGCCCTGCGTCTCCATCAGGCTGGCCTCGATCAGCTCGTCGCACGCCGCGAACCCTGTCATGCGGTCGGGAACGACGTGCTCCAAGTGCCAGTCGGTGACCCTTCCGACCGGGAGCGACGCGATCAGTCCGAACGCCGCACGGGTGGATTCCTTGAGGTCTCGATGGCTGAGCATCAAGCACGCGTGCAGGCTGTCGTCTTCGAATTCGAGCACCCTGAGGCGGAGCTTCTCGTCCTCCAGCCGCTCCTTCATGCGGCTCAGGCTCAGGTCGGGGCGCTGCCTGAGCTTTGAGCCGACGATGCGCAGGGCCAGCGGTAACCTGCCGCAGAATCGGGTGATCTCCAGAGCGACCGCGGGGTCACTGGTGATGCGCTCGCGGCCGGCGTAGTGGGCGAGTACGTCCAACGCCTCGCTCTCGCCCGGCAGTGCGACCGGCACCGGCTCACGTCGGGTGACACCGGCGGAGAGCGGTTTCCGGCTGGTGATCAGGACCGAGCATCCCGCGCCCGTCGGCAGGAGAGGCCGCACCTGTTCGGTGCTGTGGGCGTTGTCCAGCACGATCAGCAATCTCTGGTCATTTGTCAGGCTGCGGAGGAGAGAGGACCGACCGTCGACGTCGGCCGGAAGATCGCCGCGAGCCATGCCCAGGCGCTCCAGGAGCTGATCCAGTGCCTCACCACTTGTCTTGGGGCCGTCGCCGTCGCCCCGGAGGTTGATGTAGATCTGGCCGTCGGGATACGAGTCCGCCACCCGGTGTGCCGCGGTGAGCGCGAGAGCGGTCTTCCCGACGCCCGCCGCCCCGTGCACGACGACGATCTTCGACTGGCTCTCCGAGACGTCCACCGGCAGAGCGCCACGGGCCGGGGTCGGCACATTTCTGAGCAGCGTCAGAAGTCCGTCGAGGAGGGTTTCGCGCCCCACCAGGGGCTCCACATCCGGCAGTCGGTACTGCAGCGGCCGCTCCGCCGCTCCCGCCCCAGCCAACTCCTCACGTCGCTGGCTGACCGTCTGATAGGCCATGAGCCCGCCAGTCACCGCAGCGGCACCGAGGGCCGCCACTACGGCGGTTGTTCCGTCGAACACGTCCGAAACGAGGCCGGAGGCGGTGCCCAGAACGGTGACACCGAAAGTCGTACCGGCCAGAAGAATCGTGTTGCGACGCGGCCTGATCGGCACCGCCATGGACATCCCCCCGAAGTCGGCGTGGCCCGATCATGCCATGACTGCCAGGGCACCGACCAGCAGCCCCTGCCGACCGTCGGGCGTTGTCCAGGGGCAAGGGGGTGCCGTAGCAAGCCGATGAAACTGCTGCGGTGCAGTGCCGCGTCGCCCGCCGGATCCGCCACGGTCTGCTCCGCACACTCGACCACGGACGGTGACATCTGCCAGGCCTGCGACTCCGCGGCGGCGAGCAGCCGGGCGAGCCGTGCGCCGCGACGGGTGGAGGACAGTCGCTGCGCAGGACATCCGTCAGTGGCGGAGTCACGACCACCGGGACCTGCGTACACCGTCGATGTCAGTGGTGTTGGCTACGGTGCCGCCATGGACAGGGAACTGCTGGTGGATGAGCTCACCGGCCGCTGGGAAGAGACCCGGACGGCCCGCGACACCCTCGTGGAACGAGGCGCCGAGGCGGTGGCAACGGTTTTGGAGGTGCTGTTTCCTCGTGCATCATTGGGAGTTGTAGTGAACATCAAGGACAGTCTGAAGGTCACTGTGGCCGCTGGTGTCCTTGTTGCGGCCGGTGCCACGCCTGCACTGGCGACCATCGCGTACGTCGGCGGCGGTACCTGGGACTACGGCGCCGGTACCGCGACGGTGTGGTCGGACTACTACCACCCGGACAAGTGCCACGGCTCGACCTCTGTCGGAAAGACGATCCAGAGCGACACGGCATCCAAGGGTTACTGGTCCGTAACCTCGGTCCAGGCCGCGCTCTACGGCAATGAGACCTACTACAAGACCACCTGCTGACCCCGACCGAGCCCTCTGGCTCGACTTCGTAGGATGAGTGTCCGCCCGTGCGATGTCACGGCTCTCCGGTTCCCCGCGGGCGGACCACTCGCTTCATGTCCGATCTCGTGCGTCGCGCTTCCCGAAGTGCCCTGACCTAGGCAATTGATGCTGCACCGAGGTATCAAGTTCGTTCACGCCGCCGTGCTGGCCTACTCCGCGGTTCTCGCCTTCCTGTTCTTACGGAGCCTGGAAGAAGACTGGGTGCTCGGGCACTCCGCTGTCGTATGGGTGACGGACTCCGACAATTCTGCCAGTGGCTCACAGGTCGCCCGCGGGGTCGCGGTGTTCGCGCAGGAGCAGAAGGCGACCGTCGCGCGTGAGGTCCTCGACCTGAAGGATCCGTCCAGCCGCAGGCACCTTTATCTCGCTCCCGGCGGTCCACGGTCCAGCTGGCTGGAGGACGGCTATCCCACCTTCAACCGCGACTACCACACGGATATACATGCCGTCACCGACCTCGGGCTGCGCGATCCCCGGGGCTTCTACTACGTGTTCGGCTCGGATCAGGCCGCCACGTCGCTTACTCGGACCTTCACCGATCTCGGCCTGACAGCCAAGATCTACCATCCGTTCTCCGTGGCCCAGCTGACCTCAGACTACGGGGGCAGCGCGCTCTACCGTTCGTTCTTCGTCGTCGCGCTCGCCGTCGTGACGATGACCGGCGCGGGCGTCCTGCTCAACGCGAAGGCGTATGGGGTGCTGCGGCTGCAGGGGAAGTCGTTCGGGCAGATCCTGCGCCGGGACCTGCGTCAGCTGGCGGCGTTCTGGTCGATCGCGTTCGCCGCGGTGGCCGGCACGACTCTGCTGCTACTCGGGCTCTACAACAGGCTGGCCTGGATCGGCACCTTCACCCTGCTCACGCTGGGCGCTACCCTCGTGCTCGGCCTCGTCGCG
The DNA here is from genome assembly GCF_042896465.1 of Streptomyces sp. NPDC001292. NCBI lineage: Bacteria > Bacillati > Actinomycetota > Actinomycetes > Kitasatosporales > Streptomycetaceae > Streptomyces > Streptomyces sp. NPDC001292. Next base: position 85,257 of record NZ_JBIAXG010000024.1, on the reverse strand, counting down.
CTCGCCACACACGCGGCCATGCTCGGTCTGCTGTCCCGGACCGATGTGCTGTCGGCTTTGAAGGGTGAGTTGCCGGCGCGGGCCGCGGCGGTGTGCGCCTACCTCGTCAGGATTCCCGCGCTGCTGCTGGCGTTGAGCATCGCCTCGGCTGTCGTACTCGCAGGCCAGGACGTACTGGCCCGGCAGGAGAGCAGCCAGGCGTACGCGAAGGCCGGCACCACCGCCTCGATCGCCTTCAACGGCAGCCTGGCCAGCGAAGCCGGCCTGCACGCCCTGGAGAAGAACGTAAGACCGTGGCTGCGCGAGGCGGACAAGGACGGGCAGATCATCTTCGCGGGCCACCGGAGAATCCGGGGGCCGGGTCTCGAAGAGCTGATGAAGCGTGACGTCCTGATAGTCAATGACTCCTTCCTTGCCGCGCAACCCGTTCGCGACTCGTCAGGCCGCCGACACACCGCGAGAGCCACGGACCCTGAACAGGTACGGCTGCTGATCCCCAGAGGCCTTGCCGGTTACGCCGGACCTCTGCGTGAGCAAGTCCCGGGACTGCTGAATCCCGTGAATCCGGACGTCGTCGAAGCGGCCTCTATACAGACGGTCTGGTCGAAGGACAGCCAGCGGGTCTTCACCTACAACCCCAGCGGCCAGCGGCGCGACGGCGCGAACCCCGGTGCGGACGACTCCTTGGTCACGGACCCCGTCATCATCGCCTTCCCCAACGGATCGCCGCTTGTAAGCGACAAGCTCTACACCAACTACGCCTCTCAGAGCAGCGTCGTCTTCCCCGATCCGGATGACGTGACAGCCGGTATCAAAAAGCACCATCTCGAGACGTACGTGATGTCCGTGACACCGGTCGCGCAGAACGCCGCGGACATGTTGCGTGACCTCGTCGGAGACTTCCGGCTGCAACTGTTCAACCTGGCGGTGGCCGTGGCGGTGCTGCTCATCACCGGAGTCGGCGTCTGCATCGTCCACTCCCGGAAGAACGCGCAATCGATCTTCGCCCGGCACATCAGCGGCTGGACCTTCACCACCACCCACCGCCCCGTCCTGCTGCTCGAAGGGCTCCTGGCCGTACTCCTCGCCGTGTGGCTGCCCTTCCAGGTGTGGCAGCAGAACCAGGACCTCGCACGGTACGAGGCCCTCGGCATCCCAGCCCCCCGCCCGGCCACCGAGATCACCGGACTCGACCTCGGCGTCACCTTTGCGCTTGTCGCCGTCGAGGTCGCGGCGGTGCTTCTGGCCCTTGCCGCCTTCCACCGCCGCATCGTCAAGGAAGGCGCCACCCAGTCGTGACTCCCCACCATCGTGCAGGAGCTGCCGCGTGATCGAGATCGAGAACCTGTCCAAGACCTTCGGCTCGCGCACCCTCTGGTCCGGCCTGTCCTTCACCGTGCCGCGCGGGGAGATACTCGCGCTGACCGGCCCCAGCGGCTCCGGCAAGTCGACCCTGCTCAACTGCCTCGGCCTCCTCGACCAGCCGAGTTCCGGCGCGATCCGCCACGAAGGCCGGGACATCACCCGCTTCGGGCCGCGCCCTGCCCGGCACTACCGCCGCGACGTCCTCGGCTACCTGTTCCAGAACTACGCGTTGATCGACAACGCGACCGTCGCCGCCAACCTCGCGGTCGCCATGAAACCGCGCCGAGAGAGGAAGGGCCGCCCGACCATCGCCGAGGCCCTGGAACGCGTCGGCCTGGCCGGGCGCGAGAAGGAACAGGTCCACCGGCTCAGCGGCGGGGAGCAGCAGCGCGTCGCCCTGGCCCGGCTCATCGTCAAGCAGCCCGCCCTCGTCCTGGCCGACGAACCGACCGGCGCCCTCGACCACGACAACACCACCATGGTCGTGGACGTCCTCCGTTCGATGAGCGAGGACGGCTGCGCCGTCGTCATCGCCACCCACAACGACGCGGTCCGCGATCGCTGCGACACCGTCCTCACCGTCGGAACCGCCACACAACCCGAACCTGTGAAAGAAAGGCACCACTCATGACCGCCCGCCGCACCTGGAGCATCATCGCCGGCATCCCGGCACTCGCCGTCATCGCCGTTCTCCTCGTCTACGGTGAGCACACCGGCGTCATCCTCAGCCGGATCGCACTCCGGCTGTTCTGACGCTCCGCCTTAAGTGGCCGGGCCACCGTCCTCGTTCGCGTGACGACCGCGGGGCGGGCAGGTTGCCGGCGCGACGGGTGCTGCAGCATCATCTGCCTCCGGCGATACCGGCGGACGGCATTTTGAAACGATCAGTTACTGGTCACTGAGGTCGCCATTCATTGACGGCACTTCGTTGGCTGCGACCAGGTCCCGGGTACGGCGCAGCAGTGCTTCCCGTACATCGTCCGGGGACAGGACCTGTAGTGGGGTAGCGAGGCTGAGCAGGTATTTGGCGAGTCCGTCCGCGTCGGGGCCGCCGATGTCGACGATGGTGGCGTCGGGGCCGTCGTGGCGGTGGGTACCGACCGTCGGCGGGACCAGCCGCAGTGCTTGGTCCATGGGCAACGGGAGACGGACGGTCACATGGAGTGGGTAGGTGCCGGTTGCAATGGACCGGGAGACGAGCAGTACCGGGTCGGGCGGGTCGAGGAGTTCCACAGCATGCCCGGTTGGCCGTATGTGCGCCACCCGGTCCGCCCGGAACGTCCGCCACTCGCCCCGCGTCACATCCCGGGCCACGAAGTACCAGCGGCGTCCTGTGTGCACGAGACGGTACGGGTCGACCTCCCGGGCGGTGGCCTTCCCTTCCCTGTCGCGGTACGACAGGTGGGTGCGCTCGCCCCGGCGGCACGCGGTGGCCAGTTCCAGTAGCATGCCCGGCGCGATCTGCGGCTCGTCGGGCCTGGGGGTGTGCACAAAGGCGGCGTCCATCTCACCAAGTCGGTCCGCGATCCGCGGTGGAAGGACCTGGCGCAGTTTCAGCAGTGCCGACAGCGCGGCCTGGTCGCCGCCGAGAACGCCGCTGAGTGCTGCCTCGCGCAGCCCGACGGCCACGGCGAGTGCCTCTTCGGCATCGAGGATCAGTGGCGGGACCCGGTTTCCGGCCCTGAGGCGGTAACCGCCCCAGGGCCCGGGGTCGGACTCGACTCCGTAGCCGAGTTCCCGGAGCCTGGCGACGTCCCGGCGCACCGTGCGCTCGGTGACCGCCATCTGGTCGGCCAGCTCACCGCAGGTCCACGAGGGCCGCGCGGAGAGCAGTGATACAAGTCGCAGCAGGCGGGCCGAAGTGCTGATCACATCGTTAAGTGTCCCGCATGACCAGGACCGAATCTGTCCTGGTCCCGTCATAGCGTCTGCCGCATGAGCACTGAAAAGACATCCGCGCCCGCGATCCGCTACTCGGCCATCACTTTCGACTGCCCGGACCCTGCCGAACTGGCCCGCTTCTATGGCGATGCCCTTGGACTGCCCGTCGCCTACTCCACTGACGACTTCATCCTGCTCGGCCAGGAGGAGCCGGCCGGACTGGGGTTCAACCGCCTGGTCGACTACCGACGTCCCACCTGGCCTGACCCCTCCCAGGAGAAGCAAGCCCACATCGAACTGGGGGTCGATGACTTGGATGCCGCCCAGGCCTGGCTGCTCACCCAGGGTGCCGTCGAGCCTGCGGTCCAGCCGGAACCCGACCGGTGGCGGGTCTTGCTGGATCCCGCAGGCCACCCGTTCTGCATCACCACCCTGGTCTGAGCATGATCGGCAGACTGATGACCATGACAGCGCACGCAGGCAGAGGCGGCGAACTCGCCGCTGTCCTGCTGCGGGTGGCGGAGAGGCTGCACGGCTTCCCAGGCTGTGAGATCTACCTGATCAGCCAGGACGCAGCCGATCCGGACACGGTGCATGTCACCGAAGTCTGGCGGGACGACGCCAGTGCGCAGGCAGCCCTCGCCGCTCCGTCGCCCGCCAGCGGTCCCGCCCCCGCAGACGTCCTTGCGCTGCTGTCGGCCGCGCCGCACCGCACGGACCTCACCGTCCTGGGCGGGGTGGGCCTCCGGGCCGACGACCAGCCCTGACACAAGCCGACGCCCGTAGGCGTGGGCCCGGCGCGGGACCCATGCCTACGGGCGGCGCGGGGTCATGCGTTCTCCACGGTGGGTCGCGCGGCCCGGCCATCTGCGGCCCGCGGGCCCGGCACGGTGGCCGCAGCGAGGTCGAGGCGGCTGCCCATGTCGAGGTTCACCTCCCCGTAGGGCCGGACGTGGGACCAGAACAGCGGGGTCAGGCCACGCCGGTCGGCGAGGGTGAGCAGATCCGCCCACTCCGGTTCGCAGAGGACGTCCTGGAGCATCAGGGTGTTCACGTAGACCAGGGCGGATTGCAGGATGCGCAGGCACAGGACGAACATCTCCTGCTCGTCGCGCCGGTTCGAGGCGATCTCCCCACCCTTGCCGTAGGCGATCACGGAGTTGGCGCCGTTGCCGAACCGTCCTGACGGGCCCTGACCAGGGCCCGTCAGCGTCGCTGTCGCCGCCGCCGTTCCCGAACGACAGCCGTGGCGAGGCGCGTCGCGCGGGTGTACACGGCCGCCGCCGTGAGGAACACGCCCATGACCGTGGCGGAAGCGGCCGCCGTCACCCAGCGCGGGTCGTCGGCCGGGCCGTCGGTGGTCTTCCAGGTCCAAGCCGCTACGGCCACCGCCGCGGCCAGGCCGCAGGCGAGGACGGTGGCGACGACGGTCCGGGAGTGGGACGGGCCGGTCGGGGGTGGGACGTGGCCCAAGTGCCTCCAGTGGTGGGCCATCTCGCGGGCCTCGCGCCTGCGCCGGGCGGCGGCGTGCAGGCGCAGGGCCGTGGCGACGGCGGCCCCGGCGACGGCCGCCGCGACCGGCGTCCTCCATGCCTCGGCGACGAGCAGCAGCACGGCGAGGGCGCCCGTGCCGGCCCAGCCGGTCACGCAGGCCGCGGCGGCGATGCGCCGCGACTCCGGCCGGTCGGCGCCGGCCCGCAGGTCGGCGAGGGCCGGCACGTACCAGACGGAGCCGGCGGTGGTGAGCGCAGCGGCTCCCAGGGCGGCGACGGCGTGTGCCACGGCCTACCTCGCCGCCTCTTCCACCTCGGCCGGCCCGGCCGCCTTGCCGACCCCGATGGCCCCGGTGGCGCCTGTGACACCCGTGACCCCGGAGATCTCCGGATGGTGCAGGTCGAACGCCGGGGACTCGGTCCGAATACGGGGCAGGGAGGTGAAGTTGTGCCGCGGCGGCGGGCAGGAGGTCGCCCACTCCAGGGAGCGGCCGTAACCCCACGGGTCGTCGACGCCGACCGGCTTGCCGTACTTGGCGGTCTTCCAGACGTTGTAGAAGAACGGCAGGATCGACAGGCCGAGCAGGAACGACCCTACCGTGGACAGGGTGTTGAGGGCGGTGAAGCCGTCGGCCGCGAGGTAGTCGGCGTACCGGCGCGGCATGCCCTCCACGCCCAGCCAGTGCTGGATCAGGAACGTGAGGTGGAAGCCCACCGTGAGCGTCCAGAAGGCGATCTTGCCGAGCCGTTCGTCGAGCATCTTGCCGGTGAACTTCGGCCACCAGAAGTGGAAGCCGGCGAACATCGCGTACACCACCGTGCCGAAGATCGTGTAGTGGAAGTGCGCCACCACGAAGTACGAGTCGGACAGATGGAAGTCCAGCGGCGGGGAGGCCAGGATCACTCCGGTCAGACCGCCGAAGAGGAACGTGATCAGGAAGCCCACCGTCCAGAGCATCGGCGTCTCGAAGCTCAAGGAGCCCTTCCACATGGTGCCGATCCAGTTGAAGAACTTCACTCCGGTCGGGACCGCGATCAGGAAGGTCATGAAGGAGAAGAACGGCAGCAGCACACCACCGGTGACGTACATGTGGTGCGCCCACACGGTCAGCGACAGGCCCGCGATCGAGATGGTCGCGCCGATCAGGCCCATGTAGCCGAACATCGGCTTGCGGGCGAAGACCGGGATGACCTCACTGACGATCCCGAAGAACGGCAGCGCCAGGATGTACACCTCGGGATGGCCGAAGAACCAGAACAGGTGCTGCCACAGCAGTGCCCCGCCGTTGGCCGAGTCGAAGATGTGGCTGCCGAACTTGCGGTCCATCTCCAGGGCGAACAGCGCAGCCGCGAGCACGGGGAAGACGAGCAGCACGAGGAGCGCGGTCAGCAGCACGTTCCAGGTGAAGATCGGCATGCGGAACATGGTCATGCCGGGCGCGCGCATGCAGATGATCGTGGTGATGAAGTTGACCGAGCCGAGGATGCTGCCGAAGCCGGACAGCGCCACACCCATGATCCACATGTCGGACCCGATGCCCGGCGAGTGGACCGCGTCCGACAGCGGCGCGTACAGGAACCAGCCGAAGTCTGCCGCGCCCTGCGGGGTGAGGAAACCGGCCGCGGCGATGAGGGAGCCGAACAGGAACAGCCAGTAGGCGAGCATGTTCAGCCGCGGGAAGGCGACGTCGGGCGCCCCGATCTGCAGCGGCATGATCCAGTTCGCGAAGCCGGTGAAGAGCGGCATCGCGAACATCAGCAGCATGATCGAGCCGTGCATCGTGAACGCCTGGTTGAACTGCTCGTTCGACATGATCTGCAGTCCGGGCCGGGCGAGTTCGGCCCGCATCGCCAGCGCCATCGCGCCACCGAGGACGAAGAACGCGAAGGCGGTGACGAGATACAGCGTCCCGATCTTCTTGTGGTCGGTGGTGGTCAGCCACTCCACCCACGAGGGCCGTACGGCGCCGCGCCGCCCCGGCAGGTCGGCCGCCTGCCCTCCTGTCACTGAGCCGCCGGCGGCGTCCTTGTCCGCCGCCGTGCTACTGGGAGCCGGCGTGGCTGCCGTCGCCTGTTGTATGCGCACCTCGTCCACCGGACGGTGCCCTCCGCATCTGCTTGGTTCATCGACACAACGACGAGCCCGGAGGTGCTCCGGTTGAGGAACGGACCCGACCCTCCCGGCCGCCGCCTCATGATCGCCGGAGGGGTACGGGGTGCCGATAGGGCCGAACAGTCCCTGCACGGGCCTTGCGGGTAGGGCCCAAAGCCCTCCTTGGTCGCGGCGGGCGTGTCGGGACACCAACGCCGATAACGAGAGCACCGGCGCTCCGCGTCACGCGGTCCGCGCCGTCTCCAGCTCCTCCTCGACCGGGGCGGCCCGCAGCACCCCGTCGGTCCCGGCGGCAGCCGCCCGCACCCGCGACGTCCGCCACAGCCACAGCACGTCCCGTCCGAACGACCACACCAGCAGTCCCAGCGCGAGCAGCACCACGCCGGCGGTGGCCGGCAGGGGCAGCAGGCCCGCGCCGGCCAGCAGCAGGCAGACGCCCTGGAGCACGGCGACCGTCTTGCGGGCGGTGCTCGGCGGCAGGGGTGCGTTCAGCCAGGGCAGTACGCGGGCGGCGGCGACGAAGACGTACCTCATACCGCCGATCAGCAGCACCCACGGGCCGAGCCGCGTCGAGACGTACACACTGAGCACCAGGATCAGGAACGCGTCCACCTCCATGTCGAAGCGGGCGCCGAGCGCCGTGGACGTGCCGGTGCGGCGGGCCACTTTGCCGTCCACGCCGTCCAGGATCAGGGCCACCGCCGTGAGGGCGACCAGCAGCGAGACCGGCGGCGCGCTCTCGAAGGAGTCCGCGACCAGCGCCGTCACACCACCGACGAGCACGGCCCGGCCCAGGGTCACCCGGTTGGCCGGGCCGAAGGAACGCAGCCGTGAACGGTGCAGCGCCCGGGAGAGCACCGCCCAGTTGGCGACGGCGAAGACCAGGCCGGTCACCCAGCCCGCGGGACCCATGCCGATCGCCGGGCCGAGCAGGGCCAGCAACAGGATCTGCGCGCCCGCTCCCACCGCGGTCTCCTGCTGGACCAGCCGTGCGTCGTACGTGTTGTTCAGGGCCACCGAACACCCTCCGGCCGAGTGACAGAGTCGATCAACGCCGCGTACGTTTTTCGCGGCCTGTGCACCCCTCGGTACGTGAACAACTTCCCGATCGTTCAGGAGGATTCTCGATGAACCGCTCCGCGCGCGCCTTCTGGCTGACCTCGCCGGGACACGGCGAGATACGCCGGACGGACCTTCCGGAACCCGCGCCGGGCGAGGTGGTCGTCCGCGCGCTGTACTCAGGGGTCAGCCGCGGCACGGAGACGCTCGTGTTCCGCGGCCAGGTGCCCGAGAGCCAGTACGAGGCCATGCGGGCGCCGTTCCAGGAGGGCGACTTCCCGGGCCCGGTGAAGTACGGCTACCTCAGCGTGGGATTGGTGGAGGAGGGCCCGCCGGAGCTGACCGGGCGTACGGTCTTCTGCCTCCACCCGCACCAGAGCCGCTACGTCGTCCCGGCGAGCGCGGTGACCTGTGTACCGGAGAACGTGCCGGCCGGGCGGGCGGTGCTCGCGGGCACCGTCGAGACCGCCGTGAACGCGCTGTGGGACGCCGCGCCCCTGGTCGGCGACCGCATCGCCGTGGTCGGGGGCGGCATGGTCGGCTGCTCGGTGGCCGCCCTGCTGGCCCGGTTCCCCGGCGTTCGGGTGCAGCTGGTGGACGCGGACCCGGCCCGCTCCGAGGTCGCCGAGGCGCTGGGCGTGGGCTTCGCGCTGCCCGGGGACGCGCGCGGCGAGTGCGACCTCGTGGTGCACGCCAGCGCCACCGAGCAGGGCCTCGCCCGCGCGCTCGAACTGCTCATCCCCGAGGGCACCGTCCTCGAACTGAGCTGGTACGGCGACCGGCGCGTCGCCCTCCCGCTCGGCGAGGCCTTCCACTCCCGCCGGCTGGTCATCCGCGGCAGCCAGGTCGGCACCGTCTCCCCGGCCCGCCGCCCCAGCCGCACGTACGCCGACCGGCTGGCCCTCGCGCTCGACCTGCTCGCCGACCCGGCGCTGGACGCCCTCGTCACCGGGGAGAGCGCCTTCGAGGAACTGCCGGAGGTGATGCCGAGGCTCGCCTCCGGGGAGATCCCGGCGCTGTGCCACCGGGTCAGGTACGCCGACCGATCATGACGGATCGTCCGCTCCGGGACGACAAGAGCGCCCGACCTTGAGAAAAGAGTGAGGGGGCACTGAACAACGGGAAGCGAAGAGGCGTACTACAAGGCATCCCCCGGCAGGCACCGGCCGGGGGACCAGACGCGCCGCACCTGGAGGGTCGTCCGTTGTTCAGCATCACCGTCCGCGATCACATCATGATCGCCCACAGCTTCCGCGGCGAGGTCTTCGGGCCAGCGCAGCGTCTGCACGGAGCCACGTTCCTCGTGGACGCCACCTTCCGGCGCCAGCAACTGGACGAGGACAACATCGTCGTCGACATCGGACTGGCCACGCGGGAACTGGGCGCCGTGGTGGGCGAGCTGAACTACCGCAACCTCGACCACGAGCCCGACTTCGCCGGCATCAACACCTCCACGGAGTTCCTGGCCAAGGTCATCGCCGACCGGCTCGCCGAACGGATCCACAAGGGCGCCCTGGGCGAGGGTGCCAAGGGCCTGGCCGGCCTCACCGTCACACTCCACGAGTCGCACGTCGCCTGGGCGAGTTACGAGCGTGCGCTGTGACCGACACGAGCGTCCACCGCCCCTCGCCCCTGGCCTATCTGCCCGCGCAGCGCGCCGGCTCGCCGAACGTCGGGATCACTCCCATGTCCCTGCGCACGGTGCACTTCGTCCTGCCGGGCGGCGTCGACGACCCGGCCACCCCGAGCGGCGGCAACGCCTACGACCGCCGGGTGAGCCTGGACCTGCCCGGCTTCGGCTGGCAGGTCCAGGCCCATCCCGTGGACGGCGCCTGGCCCCGCCCTGACACCCAGGCCCGTGCGGAACTCGCCCGCTTGCTGCGGGAGTTGCCGAACGGCGCCGTCGTCCTCCTCGACGGGCTGGTCGCCTGCGGCGTGCCCGAGACCGTCGTGCCCGAGGCCGGGCGGCTGCGCCTGGCCGTCCTCGTCCACCTGCCGCTCGGCGACGAGACGGGACTCGACCCGGCCGTGGCCGCGGAACTGGACGCCAGGGAACGCGAGGTGCTGCGCGCGGTGTCCGCCGTCGTCGCCACCAGCGACTGGGCGGTCCGCCGCCTCGTCTCCCACCACGGCCTCGCCCCCGACCGGGTCCACGTCGCAACCCCCGGCGCCGACATCGCGCCCCTCGCCCCCGGCACCGACGGGGTCTCGCGGCTGCTGTGCGTCGCCTCGGTCACCCCCCGCAAGGGGCAGCACCGGCTGGTGGAGGCGCTGGCCGCGGTCACCGACCTGCCGTGGAGCTGCACCTGCGTCGGCGCGCTCACCCAGGACCCCGCCTACGTCGACCGGTTGCGCGGCCTGATCGCGGAGTACGGCCTGCAGGACCGTTTCCACCTGGTCGGACCGCGGGCCGGAGCCGAGCTCGACGCCAGCTACGCCGCCGCCGACCTGATGGTCCTCGCCTCCTACGCGGAGACGTACGGCATGGCGGTCACCGAGGCCCTCGCACGGGGCGTCCCGGTGCTCGCGACCGACGTCGGCGGGGTGGGCGAGGCGGTCGGCCGCGCCCCCGACGGAGGGGTGCCCGGCATCCTCGTACCGCCGGAGGACACCGCGGCCCTCGCCGCCGAACTGCGCGGCTGGTTCGGCGAGGCCGACGTACGGCGCCGGCTGAAGTCCGCCGCCCGCGGCCGGCGCGCCGCCCTCGGCGGATGGGCCAACACCGCCCGCAGCATGGCCGGCGTGCTCGGCCGGCTGCCGAAGGAACCCCGGAGGGCGGCATGACCACGCCGGAGGCGCCCACGGGGATCGCCTGCACCATCCCGTCCCATCCCGTCCCGCGGGAGCGGTCCGCCCCCGCCCCGAGCGCGGGCGCGGCGGGGCGGTCGGCTCCGGAGGCGGCGCGGCTCGCAGGAAAGGAACCCTCGGTCATGGCGGAATCCGGCGCCTTCTCCTCACGGGCGGCTCATGACACCGCGTCCCCGGCGGTGATCCCGGGGGCCGGGCCCGCGCAGCGGCCCGGGGAGCGGGCCACCGTGCGGCTTCGGGAGGGCGCGGCGCAGGAGGAGCCACCTCGGTACGCGCCGGAGTGGTTGCAGCTCCGGGAGGCGGCGGACGCCGCCGCGCGGGCGACGGAGTCGCTCGAGCCGCTGCGGATCCGGCTGGTGAACCTGCCGAGCCGGCACGGTGGGCTCGTCGTGCACGATCTGGGGTGCGGCACCGGCTCGATGGGCCGCTGGCTCGCCCCCCGGCTGGACGGCGCCCAGCACTGGGTCCTGCACGACCGCGACCCCTACCTGCTGCACTTCGCGGCCGTGGCCTCCCCGCGCGCCGCCGCCGACGGCAGCCGGGTCACCGTGGAGACGCGGCGCGGCGACGTGGCCCGGCTCACGCCGGACGCCCTGTCCGGCGCGTCCCTGGTCACGGCCTCCGCGCTGCTGGACGTGCTGACCCGCGAGGAGATCGACACCCTCGCCGCCACCTGCGCCGGAGCGGGCTGCCCGGCGCTGCTGACACTCTCGGTGGCCGGCCGGGTGGAACCGACCCCGGCCGATCCGCTGGACGCCGAGATCACCGAGGCGTTCAACGCCCACCAGCGGCGCACCGGGCTGCTCGGGCCCGACGCGGTCGACGCGGCATGCGAGGCCTTCGCCGCGCACGGCGCCACCGTACGGGTGTACCCGAGCCCCTGGCGGCTCGGCCCCGACCAGCGCGAACTGACCGCCCAGTGGCTGCGCGGCTGGGTCGGAGCGGCCGTCGAACAGCGTCCCGAGCTGAAGCCGCGCGCCGACCGTTACCTCGCCGACCGCCTGGAGGCCTGTGCGGCGGGGGAGTTGCGGGTCGTGGTGCACCACAGCGACCTGCTGGCGCTGTCCCGGCCGACGGACCGTGCCGCATGAGCGCGCAAACGGTGGACGCACCTCGCGTGCGCGACCGGGAGGCGGGGGCGTACGAGGAGTCCGGGGCCCCCGCCACGTCCCGTGCGCTCAACGTGTCCGGCACTGCTGGCGGGCGTGGCGGTCCCGACGTGATTGGTGTGCCCGGTGTGGCAGGCGCCCCCGGTACGTCCTCTGCGCTCAATGCGTCCGGCACCCTTGGCGCGCCTGGCGGCCCCGACGTGACCGTCGCATCCAACGCGTCCGATGCGCCCAACGCGCCCAACGCGCCCCGTGCGCACGGCACATCGGGCGCCGACGGCCGCGGTCGTATCCCGCTCGCGCCGCTCTCCCGTCTCAACGCCCGTGCCCTGCGGACCCACTTCGGCACCGTCACCGGAGTCGCCATCCTCGCCGTCCTGCTGTGGCGGCTGGGCACCGGCGTCTTCCTGGACGGGCTGCGGCGGATCGACACGTCCACCCTCCTCGTGGCGCTCGGCATCGGGCTGGTCACCACCGTGTTCAGCGCCTGGCGCTGGCAGTTGGTGGCCCGCGGCCTGCGTATCCGGCTGCCGCTCGGCCCGGCGGTGGCCGACTACTACCGTGCGCTGTTCCTGAACGCGGCGCTGCCCGGCGGCGTCCTGGGCGACGTGCACCGGGCGGTGCGGCACGGGCAGAGCGCAGGCGACCTGGGACGCGGCGTGCGGGCCGTGGTCCTCGAACGGGTCGCCGGGCAGATCGCCCTCGCCGTCACCGGCGTGGCGGTCCTGCTCACCCTGCCGTCCCCCGTGCGCGACCAGACCCGGCACCTCGCGGCGCCGCTCGCCTTCGCCGCCGCCGGCGTGTTCGCCATCGTCCTCGCCCTGCGGATGAACCGCGCGCCCTCGCGCCGGGGGCGGGCCCTGCGCCGCGCCCTCGCCGAGGCCCGCGAGGGGCTGCTGTCCCGCCGCAACGGGCCGGGCGTCGCGCTGTCCTCGGCCGTCGTCCTGGCCGGGCACATCGGGATGTTCGTGGTCGCCGCGCACGTCGCTGGCCCCGCCGCCCCGGTGCTCGTCCTGCTGCCCCTGGCGGTCCTCGCGCTGGTCGCCATGGGACTGCCGCTGAACGTGGGCGGGTTCGGGCCTCGTGAGGGCGTCGCCGCCTGGGCGTTCGGCGCCGCCGGACTCGGCGCGAGCACCGGATTGGCCGTGTCCGTGGTGTACGGGGTGCTGAGCTTCGTGGCCGGCCTGCCGGGCGCGCTCGTCCTCGTCGCCCGCTGGTACGCCGCGATGCGCGCCGGGTCCCGCCCCGCCGAACCGGCCACGGAACCCGGTCACGCGTCCGACGGGGACTATCCGCGTTCGCTCCCCGGCAACTCCAGGCCCTCGGAAGTGAGCAGCGAGAAATACGGCCCGAAGGAATCCGCCAGGCTGTTCAGCAGTTCCTCGCCCTTTTTCGCGGAACCCAGGGAAGGACGGCCGATGACACCCGATTCGGTATAGGCGGACATTCCGGCGGTGAGCAGATGCCGCCGGTCGTCCGCGACGAAATCGGCGGACTCGTAACCGGCCCGGACCATTTCCGGATGGGCGTGCAGAAGAATGGAGGTCTCGATTTCTCCCGCGTGCATGTCGGTGAGCGGCGAGGTGCGCACCCCGGCCGTCTCCAGGGCCGTCCGCCAGTCCTCCGCGGCGGGGAACAGCGCGAGGCGCTCACCGCGCGCGGAGGATTCCTGAACCACGTTGCCCAGCACGTAGTTGCCGCCGTGGCCGTTGACGACCACCAGGGACTCGACGCCGGAGCGGCGAAGTGACTCCGCGATGTCCCGCACCACCGCATGAAGGGTCACGGAAGAGATGCTGACGGTTCCCGGCCAGGCGGCGTGCTCGTGCGAGCAGGAGATCGTCACCGGAGGGAGGAGGTGCACCGGGTACGCGTCGGCGATCCGGCGGGCGACGGCACAGGCGACCAGCGTGTCGGTCGCCAACGGGAGGAAGGGACCGTGTTGTTCGAAACTGCCCACCGGCAGGACCGCCACCTGCCGTGAGAGGTCCGCCCCCCGCGTCCGTACGTCTTGTGTGGTGTCCGTCGGCAACAGACCATATGCCGTCGGCCGCGTTCCCGAACCACTCATCGTTTTCCGGCCTTTCGTCTCTGCTTAGGAATCAGATCATGACAGAAGACCTCGGCGTACTCGGCATGAAATCGTCCCGGCGCACGGGCGTGGAGCGCGTCGTGAATGCCCCGCTGCCCACCGTGTACGGGAAATTCCAGGCGGTCGGCTACCTGGACCACGACCGCGGCGACGAACAAGTCGCGCTGGTGCACGGCGACATCGGCACCGACCGGGTCCTGGTCCGGCTGCACTCGGAGTGCCTGACCGGCGACGCCTTCGGCTCCCAGCACTGCGAGTGCGGCGACCAGCTCGCCGCCGCGCTGCGCGCCGTCGTCGCCGAAGGCAGCGGCGTCGTCGTCTACTTGAGAGGTCACGAGGGCCGGGGCATCGGGCTGCTGGCCAAGCTGCGGGCTATGGCTCTCCAGGCGGAGGGCCTGGACACGGTCGAGGCCAACCTCGCGCTCGGCCTGCCGGTCGACGCCCGCGACTACGGCGTCGCCGCCGGGATGCTGCACGACCTGGGCGTGCGCTCGGTACGTCTGATGTCCAACAACCCGTGCAAGCGGGAGGCGTTGACGCGGCACGGCATCCAAGTCGCCGAGCAGGTCCCGCTGCTGATCCCGCCGTGCGAGAACAACATCGCCTACCTGCGCACCAAGCGGGAGCGGCTCGACCACCACCTGCCCCACCTGGACGCGGTGGCGCACCTGTCCTGAGCCGGGCGGACCAGGGCCGCGGCGGCGGCCGGACCCGGGCCGGGACGCTCCCGGCCGGGCAGCCGGCGACGAAGCGGGAAACCCGGCGGGCGACCGCCGGGATCCCCCGCCCCCGCCCCTCTTCACCAGGGGCCCACGAAGCGGCCAGGGGGAATGCGAGGCTCGGCCCCACGGGTTGACCGGAGTATGACTCAGGACACGCCGTACGACGCCGTACAGGAAGCCCTCCTCGCGCTGCTCTCCGAGAGCCGCGGCGGGGTGCTGGTGACCCTCAAGCGGGACGGCCGGCCCCAGTTGTCGAACGTCGCTCACGCCTACGACCCGGACGAGCGGGTCATCCGCGTCTCGATCACCGACGACCGCGCCAAGACCCGCAATCTGCGCCGGGACCCGAGGGCTTCCTACCACGTCACCAGCCCGGACCGATGGGCCTACACGGTCGCCGAGGGCACCGCGGACCTGTCACCGGTCGCCTCGGACCCGTACGACGAGACCGTCGAGGAACTGGTCCGCCTCTACCGGGACGTCCTCGGCGAGCACCCCGACTGGGACGACTACCGCGCCACGATGGTCCGCGACCGCCGCCTGGTGCTCCGCCTGCGGGTGGAGCGGGCCTACGGCATTCGCAAGGGCGCCGGCGACGGCTGAGGCACGCTCCGTGCCGGGGCGGCTCCCGTGCCCGCGCCCGTACGGGTCCGGGTCTCGAGCGCCCGCAGGACCGCCACCATGTCCTGTCCGCCGTGGCCGAGCGACACCGTCTCCTCGAACAGGGCGTGGCACACGTCGAGCAGCGGGGAGGCGGTGCCCGACGCGCGTGCGGCCTCGGCGATCAGCCGGTTGTTCTTCAGCACGTCGAGGGCGGCCGCCTGGACGTCGAAGTCCCCGGACACCAGCTTGGGCGCCTTCATCCGGGAGACCGGGCTGGCCATCGGCCCCGCGTCGAGGACGTCGAGGAACAGTCGCGGGTCGAGCCCCTGCCGCTCGGCGAAGTGGAACGCCTCGGTGAGCCCGGTCACCAGCGTGATCAGGAAGAGGTTCACCGACAGTTTCGTCAGCAGCGCGCCCGGCGCGGGGCCGCACACGAACGTCTCCCGGCACAGGGGAGCGAGCAGCGGCCGTACGGTCCGCACCGCTTGCTCCTCACCGGCCAGCATCGCCACCAGGTGGCCGTTCTCCGCCGGGACGCGGGAGCCGGAGACGGGCGCCTCGACATAGCTCCCGCCCGCGTCCCGTACGTCGGACTCCAGGGCGCGCGAGTAGGCGGGCGAGGTGGTGCCCATGTGGACGACCACCCGCCCCGCGACCCGTGCGGCGAAGTCCGGCCCGCCCCGGCCGAGGGTCGCGTCGATGGCGGCGTCGTCCGCCAGCATCAGGAGCACCACGTCCGA
Source organism: Streptomyces sp. NPDC001292 (assembly GCF_042896465.1). Classification (NCBI taxonomy): domain Bacteria; kingdom Bacillati; phylum Actinomycetota; class Actinomycetes; order Kitasatosporales; family Streptomycetaceae; genus Streptomyces; species Streptomyces sp. NPDC001292. Next base: position 69,272 of record NZ_JBIAXG010000024.1, on the reverse strand, counting down.
CCGGGCGAACACCTCGCCGGGGCCCGCCACCACCTCGGCGCCGGCCGCGCGCAGGGGAGCGGTACGGGAGGCCGTGCGGTTCCACACGGTGAGGGGAGTGCCGGGGCGGGCCAGCCGGAGCGCCATGGGCTGCCCCATGACTCCGAGACCGATGAAGCCGACGTTCACGAAGACCGCCCTGAGATCGAGACCGTTCTATGACGGCGGTCATAGTAGCGCCGCTCATGACGGCGGTCATAGGGTGGGGCGCGAGATGTGCACGGATCCGGGAGGCCGACGATGACGGGTACCGAGCGGGGTCCGCGCGAGCGGATGGTCTTCAGCGCGGCCCAGCTCATCCGGCGCGACGGCGTGGGCGCGACCGGGATGCGGGAGGTGGCCGCCCATGCGGACGCGCCCCGCGGATCCCTCCAGCACTACTTCCCGGGCGGCAAGCAACAACTGGTCAACGAGGCGGTGGCGTGGGCCGGCCGGTACGCGGGCCGGCGCGTCGCACGCTTCATGGCGGGCATGTCCGAGCCGACGCCGGGCGGGCTGTTCGCCGCGATGGTCCGGCAGTGGACCGACGAGTACGAGACGGCAGGATCCCTCTCGGGCTGCCCGGTCGTCGCGGCGACGGTGGACTGCGCCTCGGCCCGCGCGTCCACCCGGGAGGCGGCCGCCGCCGCGTTCGCGGCCTGGCGGGCGCCGGTCGCGGAGGCCCTGACGGGCATGGGCGTACCGGCTGAGCGGGCCGAGCCGCTGGCCACGCTGATGATCAGCTCCCTGGAAGGGGCGATCATCATGGCCCGTGCCGAGGGAGGCGTACGGCCCCTGCAGACCGTGGCCCGCGAACTGGGCCCTCTCCTGGACGCGGCCGTGCCCCGCTGACCGCCTTCCGGCCGCCCAGCCGCGACCGGTCCCCGCACGCACTGCGGCACGGCGCCTCGAAGGCACCTGTGCGCCCGCCGGCGCGAGGTCGCGAACGCGCCCGTGCGGCCGGTGGTGCGGCGCGCCTCAAAGGCACTGCGCCGGCCCTGCGCCGGGCGCGGGTCAGCTGGGTCAGCAGGTCGAGCGTGGGCACCAGGACCGAGACCGGGTGCCTGGTGGTGCGGCGTCCCGAGCGTGCTCGTGGTCCTGGCGGCGCGAGGTCGCGAACGCGCCCGTGCGGCCGGTGGTGTGGCGTCCCGCACGCCCCTGCGCCCGGCGGTGCGGCGCCGGCGCTTCGCGCGTCGGCGGGCACGTCCGGGGCGGGGGCAGGCGCGGGCGGTGGCCCGAGGGTCAGGCCTTCTTCGCCTGCTCCTCCGGTGCCGCCTCCACGGCGTGGCCGCCGAACTGGTTGCGCAGTGCCGCGACCATCTTCATCTGCGGGGAGTCGTCCTGGCGGGAGGCGAACCGAGCGAACAGGGCGGAGGTGATGGCCGGCATCGGCACGGCGTTGTCGATGGCGGCCTCCACCGTCCAGCGGCCCTCGCCGGAGTCCTCCGCGTAGCCGCGCAGCTTCTCCAGGTGCTCGTCGTCGTCCAGGGCGTCGACGGCGAGATCCAGCAGCCAGGAGCGGATGACGGTGCCCTGCGTCCAGGAGCGGAACACCTCGCGCACGTCGGTGACCGAGTCCACGGTCTCCAGGAGCTCCCAGCCCTCGGCGTAGGCCTGCATCATCGCGTACTCGATGCCGTTGTGGACCATCTTCGCGAAGTGGCCCGCGCCCACCTTGCCCGCGTGGACGAAGCCGTACGGGCCCTCCGGCTTGAGCGCGTCGAAGACCGGCTTCAGCCGCCGGACGTGCTCCTCGTCGCCGCCCACCATCAGCGCGTAGCCGTTCTGCAGGCCCCACACGCCCCCTGAGACGCCCGCGTCGACGAAGCCGACGCCCCGCGCGTGCAACTGCTTGGCGTGCTTCTCGTCGTCCGTCCACCGGGAGTTGCCGCCGTCGACGACGATGTCGCCGGGTTTGAGCAGGGTCGCCAGCTGGTCGATGACACCCTGGGTGGCGGCGCCGGCCGGCACCATCACCCAGACCGTGCGCGGTGCCTCGAGCCGGTCCACGAGGTCGACCAGGTTGTCCACGTCGGAGAGGTCCGGACTGCGGTCGTAGCCCACCACGGTGAGGCCGGCGTTGCGGAGGCGTTCCCGCATGTTGCCGCCCATCTTGCCGAGGCCGACGAGACCCAACTGCGTCGATGCCATGTCAGTTCACTTCCTGGTGGATGTCAGTTCACTTCCTGGGGGATGTCGGACATTCAGACGGTCTCCTTGGCATGCTCGCCGCGCAGGGCGACGGCGTACATCTCGTCGGCGTCGAGGCGGCGCAGCTCCTCGGCGATGAGTTCGGAGAGGGGGCGGATTTTCAGCGCGAGGGTGCGCGGTGGCTGGCCCGGCAGGGTCAGTGTGGCCAGCGGGCCCTCGGGACGGTCGATGACGACCTCGCCGTTGTCGGTGCCCAGCCGTACGGCCGTGACGACCGGCCCGCCGGAGACCACGCGGTCCGTCCGCACGTCCAGCCGGGCCTCCAGCCAGCGGGCCAGCAGCTCCGCGCTCGGGTTGTCCGCCTCGGCCTCCACGGCCGCCGAGGTCACCCGCACCCGGGCCTGGTCCAGGGCCGCGGCCAGCATCGAGCGCCAGGGGGTGAGCCGGGTCCAGGCGAGGTCGGTGTCGCCGGGGGCGTAGTTGCGCACCCGCGTCTGAAGGATCTCCAGCGGGCGTTCGAAGGCGTACAGGTCGGTGATCCTGCGCTGCGCCAGCCTGCCCAGCGGATCCTTCGCGGGGTTCTCGGGCGCGTCCACCGGCCACCAGACGACGACCGGCGCGTCCGGCAGCAACAGCGGCAGCACCACCGAGTCGGCGTGGTCCGACACGTCGCCGTAGGTGCGCAGCACGACCGTCTCGCCCGTACCGGCCTCGGAGCCGACCCGCACCTCCGCGTCCAGCCGGGAGTGCGTGCGGTCCCGCAGGGTGCGGGCGTGCCGCTTGATGACGAGCAGGGTGCGCGAGGGGTGCTCGCGCGAGGCCTCCTCGGCGGCCTTCAGCGCGTCGTAGGCGTTCTCCTCGTCCGTGACGATGACCATCGTCAGGACCATGCCCACGGCGGGGGTGCCGATGGCTCGGCGGCCCCGCACCAGCGCCTTGTTGATGTCTCCCGCGGTGGTGTCGGTCAGGTCGATCTTCATGGCCTGCGCCAGCTCCGTCCGTCTCGTGCGAGCATCTCGTCCGCTTCCGGCGGACCCCACGTGCCGGCCGGGTACTGCGCCGGCCTGCCGTGATCGTCCCAGTACGCCTCCACCGGGTCGAGGATCTTCCAGGACTCCTCCACTTCCCGGTGGCGGGGGAACAGGTTGGCGTCGCCGAGCAGTACGTCCAGGATGAGGCGTTCGTACGCCTCCGGGCTGGACTCCGTGAAGGACTCGCCGTAGGCGAAGTCCATCGTCACGTCCCGGATCTCCATGGACGTGCCCGGCACCTTCGAGCCGAACCGGACCGTCATGCCCTCGTCCGGCTGGACGCGGATCACGATCGCGTTCTCGCCCAGCTCCTCGGTGGCGGTGGAGTCGAAGGGGGAGTGCGGGGCCCGCTGGAAGACCACCGCGATCTCGGTGACCCGGCGGCCCAGGCGCTTGCCGGTGCGCAGGTAGAACGGGACGCCGGCCCAGCGGCGGTTGTCGATCCCCAGGCGCAGCGCCGCGTAGGTGTCGGTCCTCGACCGCGGGTTGATGCCCTCCTCCTGGAGGTAGCCGACGACCTGCCTGCCGCCCTGCCAGCCCGTCGCGTACTGGGCGCGCACGGTGTGGGCGCCCAGGTCCTCGGGCAGCCGCACCGACTTCAGTACCTTCAGCTTCTCGGTGAGCAGCGCCTCGGCGTCGAAGGCTATGGGTTCCTCCATCGCGGTGAGCGCCATCAGTTGCAGCAGGTGGTTCTGGATGACGTCGCGGGCGGCGCCGATGCCGTCGTAGTAGCCGGCCCGGCCGCCGATGCCGATGTCCTCGGCCATGGTGATCTGTACATGATCGACATAGGAGCGGTTCCAGACCGGCTCGTACATCTGGTTGGCGAAGCGCAGGGCCAGGATGTTCTGGACGGTCTCCTTGCCCAGGTAGTGGTCGATGCGGAAGACCTGCTCCGGGTCGAACACCTCGTGCACGATCCGGTTCAGCTCCCGGGCACTGGCCAGGTCGTGGCCGAACGGCTTTTCGATGACCGCTCGCCGCCAGGAGCCCTGCGGGCCCTCCGCCAGGCCGTGCCTCTTCAGCTGCTGCACGACCTTGGGGAAGAACCTCGGCGGTACGGAGAGGTAGAAGGCGAAGTTGCCGCCCGTGCCGCGGGAGGAGTCCAGGTCCTCCACCGCCGCGCGCAGGTGCTTGAACGCCGTGTCGTCGTCGAAGTCGCCGGGGACGAAGCGCATGCCTTCGGAGAGCTGCTGCCAGACCTCCTCGCGGAACGGCGTGCGCGCGTGCTCCTGCACCGCGTCCTGCACCACCTGCGCGAAGTCCTGGTCCTCCCAGTCCCGCCGGGCGAAGCCGACCAGGGAGAAGCCCGGGGGCAGCAGTCCGCGGTTGGCCAGGTCGTAGACGGCGGGCATCAGCTTCTTGCGGGACAGGTCCCCGGTGACGCCGAAGATCACGAGTCCGGAGGGCCCCGCGATGCGAGGCAGCCGCCGGTCCCGGGGATCACGCAGCGGATTCACCCAATCGGCCGCCGCCACCGGCACCCGGACATCGGCACCGGCCTCTCGCGCGAGCGCGGAGGCGCCCGGTGCCTGGTTTTGCCCCTTGGCGCCGGAGGCTGTGGTGCCGGTCGGGGCCTTGTGGTCGGGCCGAGCGGCCCGTGACTCCGGCGCCTGGGTGGGCGTGATCACCGGTACCTGGCTGTCCGCGGGGCCGGGGCCGGGGCCGGGGCTCGGGGCCGTGGGCTTCGTGGCCGCGGTCGGCACCCGGCCGGGGGCGGGCGGTGGTCCGGTGTCCGCCGCCCGGGAGGCCTGCGCCGCCGCCTCGCTGGGCTTCTTGCTCATTCCGCGTCAACTCCCTTGTCGTCGAGGGACCGGTGGCCGCGTCCAGCAGGTCGCCCTGCGGCGTGACCTCTGGCGTGGTGATCATCGTGCCTGGCGCGACCGGCTCCTCCATCTACAGGGTGTCCTCGTAATACAGGGTGTCCTCGTATACAGGGTGTCCTCGTACGGCGGATCCTTCACCTCGATCGGCGGACCCGCCCGGGCGGAGGCGCCCGCGTCGGACACGTACCCCGGGGCTGCGGCGGTCACGGCTGCCTCGTTCACAGTCAGCGTCTTCCATGGCGCGTTCGGATCATGCACGCGACGTGCGGCGCGGACGGCACGGCACCCGCGACGGCGACTTCACCAACCCCGTCGGACTGGTCACCGAGGCCATGTCCCGCCACCTCGGCGACCGGGTGATCGGCATCTGCGACTCGCCGGTCGGCCTCGGCCGGCGCATCGCCCGCGTGCTCGGCGCGGACCCGGGTGGGCGTGGATCGACTACGTCGGCCTCAACCACCTCGGCTGGGTACGCGGACTGCGCGTGGCCGGCCGCGACGAACGCCCGCGCCTGCTCGCCGACCCCGAACTGCTCGGCTCCTTCGAGGAGGGCCGGCTCTTCGGCGCGGAATGGCTCCGGTCGCTGGGCGCGATCCCCAACGAGTAACCGCACTACTGCTACTTCAACCGCGAGGCCGTACAGGCCCACCAGCGGTCCGGGAAGACCCGCGGCGCCTTCCTGCGCGACCAGCAGGCCTGCTTCTACGAGGAGTTGCGGGACCCGCAGGCCGCCGCCCTCCCGGCCTGGAAACGCACCCGCGCCGAACGCGAGGCCACCTACATGGCGGAGAACCGCGAGGTGGCGGGGGTGGGGGAGTGGGAAGCCGACGACCTCTCCGGCGGCTACCTCGCCGTCCACCCCGGCCTGGCGTACCTCGGATGGTCCGCCGGGCCGGCCGGTCGCTCCCCCGTAATGCGACCGACCGCCCCGTCCCCCGTTTCCCCCGTGGTCCCCCGACCACGTCCCCCGTCTTCCCCGTCGCCCCCACCCTTGAGAGTCGCTGGTCCGGGCCCTGATACACCCCGGGCGGAAAAATCCCGGAAGAAATTCCGGACGAAGTCCCGGAAGGAGTTCGGGAGGAGTTCGGGAGGAGTCCGGGAAAGTTCGGGAGGACGTCGCCCCGGTCCAGGGGCCGGGGGACGTCGACGGCGTGCCGTCAGCGGCCGATCGTGGGCTCAGCCGGTGAAGCCCGCCGTGATGGAGGTGAACTGCCAAGTTGTTCTGGCTGATGCCGGAGCAGTTCTCCGCCACGCCGCCGCCCGGGCACGGCCGGTCGCGGTTGACCGACCGGAAGGCGAGCCGGGCGATGTGGTGGCCGTTGGCCCAGTCGCGGATCCGGGTCCAGATCGTCGGCGTCGTGTTCTCCGGCTGGTCGGACAGGCCGTTCATGCCGGAGGTGCCGATGCGGGAGTAGGCGGTGGTGTCGTCCCAGCCAAGGGCGCCGTGATGGGTCCATACCGATCTGGGCGGCTCGCTACGCCGGAGCCCCGGTGCGGGCCGCGGCCTGTGCGGGCGCCCCGGTCCGCTGCCGGACCATCGCCTCCGGCCGCAGCGGACGCGGCCCCGACACCACGGTGTAGTCCTGCCCGAGGAACGGCGGCGTCACTTCCCCCGGATCCTCGCCCAGCGCCAACTGCACAGCGATCCACGGGGCGTTGACCCCACACTGTGCGAGTTGGTGCAGGCCGCCGGCCGGGCGCGGGTTCACGTCCAGCAGTACCGGGCGGTCGCCGTACATCCGGAACTGGATGTTGGACAGATAGTGCAGCCCGAAGCCCTCCGCGATCCGCCGGGCGGGCTCCAGCCACTGCTCGTGCAGGGTGAAACCGCGGCGGCGGCCGTTCTTGGTGCGCCCCACGGCCAGCCGGATCCGGTTGTCCGGCCCGGTCAGGCAGTCGACCGACACCTCCGGCTGCTCCAGCCGGGGCATCACCAGCCAGTCCACCGGACCGTCCGCCTGCTCCAGGGCCCGCAGGACCAGGTCCAGCGGGACGTGCGGGCCGGGGAAGCCGCTCAGCTGCCTCAGCGAGAACGGCGCGCGGGTGATGACGCGGAAGCCGACGCCACCCGCACCGGCCGCCGGCTTGAAGCACGCCAGACGCCCGGACTCCTCCAACTCCGCTACAGCGGTGAGGAGTTCAACGGGCGTGTGGATCCGCCACCACGGCGGCACCGGCACGCCGATCGACCGAGCCGCCTCGTACGCCGTCGCCTTGTCCGCGAAGACCGCCACCGCCTCCGGCGTCGGCGCGAGCAGCGCGGTGCCCACGGCCGCGAAGTCGGCGCGGTGCGCCACGATCGCGGCCTGGTTCAGCCGTGGCACGAACACGTCGATGCCGCGCCGCGCGCACTGGTCCAGCGCGTACTCGACGTAGGCGGCCGGGGACAGGCCCTCCGGTTCGAGCTCGGCGGTGTCGGCGGCGGCCAGCACCGGCGAGTCGGCGTCGCCGTGCGTGGCATGGATCTCGACGGCCCGGTCGCTGGGATTTCTCCGCAGCTGATCCATGAAGAAGACGTTCTCCGCGTACGTGCGGTTGAGCCAGACGCGTACGGGGGAGACCATGCGGGCCGCCTTTCGGGGGGCGCGGGCAGGGCGAAGCGGGCCGAGCCCGGCCAGAGGGGAAGGAGGGCACCAAGCCGCCCTGCGGGAAAGGGAGTTCCGGCGGCGGTGTTGGGGCGATCATACGACTTCCGCCGGTCAGGTCGTGCCACACGGAGGCACGTCCCGGCCCGCCGCGGGGCCGCGTCCGCGGCCGGCGCGGGATGCGCTTGTCTCCGTGCCGCCGGATGTGCTCTTGTGGTGCCCATCGTGCGCGCGACAGGGGGCGAGAGGTGACGGGAAAGGCCGGTGGGGCCGGGCGGCTGCTCGCCATCAGCGACCTGCACATCGGCTACCGCGAGAACCGCGCCCTGGTCGAGCGGATGACCCCCGAGCAGGACGACGACTGGCTGCTCGTGGCCGGCGACGTCGCGGAGACCGTCGCGGACGTCCGCTGGGCCCTGAAGACGCTGGCGAGCCGGTTCCACAAGGTGGTCTGGGCCCCTGGCAACCACGAGTTGTGGACCCATCCGCGCGACCCCGTCACCCTGCGCGGCGTCGCCCGCTACGAGCACCTGGTCGAGCTGTGCCGCGAACTGGGCGTGACGACGCCCGAGGACCCCTACCCGGTCTGGGACGGGCCCGGCGGCCCGGTGGCCGTGGCACCGCTGTTCCTGCTGTACGACTACTCCTTCCTGCCGGCCGGCTGCGCGACCAAGGGCGAGGGACTGGCCTACGCGCACGGCACCGGCGTGGTCTGCTCGGACGAGTTCCTGCTGCACCCGGACCCGTATCCGAGCCGCGAAGCCTGGTGCGCGGCCCGGGTCGCCGAGACCGAACGCAGGCTCGCCGGGATCCCCGGCGACCTGCCGACCGTGCTCGTCAACCACTACCCGCTCCACCGGCACCCGACGGACGTCCTGTGGTACCCGGAGTTCGCCATGTGGTGCGGCACCCGGCGTACCGCCGACTGGCACCGCAGGTTCCGCGCGGACGCCGTGGTCTACGGGCACCTGCACATTCCGCGGACCACCCGGCACGAGGGCGTCCGCTTCGAGGAGGTGTCGGTCGGGTACCCCCGAGAGTGGGGAAGGCGCCCGGAGCCCCCGGGCAGGCCGCGCCGCATCCTTCCCATGGAGGTCGGAAGCCGGTGATCGAGAAACTGCTCCCGGACTCGGTGGTGGCCGTGGAGGCGCACGGCGACGACGGGACCGACCATGCCCCGCTCCACCCCGAGGAGCAGGCGTTGGTGGCGCGGGCGGTCGCCAAGCGCCGGCGCGAGTTCGCGGGTGTGCGCGCCTGCGCCCGACTGGCCATGGAGAAGCTCGGCGTGCCGCCGCAGCCCGTGCTGCCCGGCGAGCGGGGCGCCCCGCGCTGGCCCGAGGGACTGACGGGCAGCATGACGCACTGCGACGGCTACCGCGCCGCCGCCCTGGTCCGCGCCGCCGACCTGGCCTCCCTCGGCATCGACGCCGAACCGCACGCCCCGCTTCCCGACGGCGTCCTGTCCACCATCGCCCTGCCGGCCGAGGAGCGGCGTGTGGCGCAGTTGGCCGCGCTGCACCCCGGCGTGCACTGGGACCGGCTGCTCTTCAGCGCGAAGGAGTCCGTCTACAAGGCCTGGTTCCCGCTCACCGGCAAGTGGCTGGACTTCGAGGAGGCGGACGTCGAGGTGAGCACCGCCGCGGGACCGGCGCCGCACGGCGTCTTCCGCGCCCGGCTCCTCGTACCGGGCCCCGTGGTCGACGGACGGCGCCTCGGCCACTTCGAGGGACGCTGGACCGTGGGCCAGGGCCTGGTGCTCACCGCGGTGACGGTCCCGCGCGCCTGAGGGGTCAAGGCCCCGGGCACCAGCTGTGCAGGAGCCTGAAGAAGGCCTCCTCGTTGCCCGTCAGGCCGGCCCGGGCCAGCGCGTGTTCCGCCTCGGCGAGCACGGAGGGCGGGACGACCGGTGGGCGGACGCCGCCCGGAGGGCTGTCGAAGGCGGCGCGTACCGTGTGCAGGAGCCTGAGATAGGCCTGGACGGCGGTGCGTTCGTGGTCGGTCAGTACGGCGGTGGGCATGGTCGCTCTCCCCGGTTTCGGCGTCACACGGTCACGCGCCCGGTCGCCCGGACGGCGCACGGCGCCTCCGCACGGCGGTGGCGCGTGCTCCAGCTTGCCGCCCACCACTGACAATGCCCCCGCGCTCCGCGCCGGTTCGCCCACTCAGCTCAGGCGAGTCGGACCGCGGACGCCCCGCAAGACCCCGCACGCCCCGGGGCCTTCCGTGCCTACGGCCGGTTCCTGCCCGGGCCGTCATCCTCCACCCGCCGCCCGAGGTAGCCGAGGGACGCCTCGATCCGCCCGGCCAGATGGTCGCGCTGCACCCTCCCGCGCAGGGACGAACCCGCGAGCCATGTGCGGCACTTGCTGGCCAGCAGCAGACCGAAGCTCTCCGCCGCCTCCTCCTCGGCGAGGTCGAACCGGCTGCGCGCGGCGGCCCGGCGCACGGCTGCCTGGAGATCCGCGCCGTCGTCGAGCAGGCGCGCGGCGACCCCGACACCGTCCACGTGATGGCCGTGGTGTCCGGCCTGCATGTGCCACAGCTCGTGGCCGAGGATCACCAACTGGTGGTCAGGGGCTGTGCGTTCCTCGACGAGGACCAGGTCCTGGTCGGTCATGTCGAGCCACAGGCCGCTGGCGGTGCCGGGCGGAAAGGCGGCCGTACGGAAGCGGACCGGCCGCCCGCGGCGCCGGCTCATCGCCTCGCACAGCGCGGCGTACAGGTCGGCGGGCCGGGCCGGCGCCGGCAACGTCACCTCGCCGACCAGTTCGGCGCACAGCCGGCGCATGTCCCTGCCGATACGCACGCGCCTCCCCAGCATCACGACTCGGGCCGCTTGACGCTCTCCAGAAGCATGTCCAGCCACTCGGCGACCTTGTCGCGGTGCTGGTCGGTGGGCAGCTGTGCGGCCCGCCAGGCGATCCCGCGCACGCCGTGGTCCTGGAGCAGCCGCTCCAGCGGGTCGTCGGCGGCCGTGTCCGCATCCCGCTCGCGGTCGGCGAGCCGCTGGAGGAGTTCCTGCTCGGTGTGCTGAAGGGTTCCCGCGAGGGCCTCGGGGTCCTCGGCGGTGAGGAATCCGGCGTGCACCCGGAAGAAGCGCTGGATGGCGTCGCAGTGCTCCATGGTGGGGCGCCGGTCGCCGTTGATGAGGGCGCCCGCCTGCTGCCGCGACATACCCGCGCCGTCGGCGATCTCCTGCTGGGTGTAGCGGCGCCCGTTGGGCTTGAGCCGGGTGCGGCGCAGCAGGTCGAGCCGTTGCAGGAAACGGGCCTGCACGTCCGGCTCGCCCGCGCACCGGCCGCCGAGCAGGGTCCTGACCACGGGCTCCGGCACGCCGCAGGCCGAGGACAGCCGGCCGACGTCGAAGACCTCCGCCTGGGGCACGCCGAGCCGGTCGGCCAGCGCGGTGACGCGTGCGACGACGGCCGGCAGCGCGGCCGAGGCCGTGGCGCCCGGATCCTCGATGCCATCCGTCACCGACAGATCTCCTACGTCTCTCACAGGCTTCTCACAATGGCGGGGTGCCGTGAACTGCCCGGAGAGTAACCGGTCGTTCGAACTCGCATCCAGGTCTCGCCACAACTGTGGCCAATTTCAGCCGTCAACCCGCATGGAATGCCACGATAGTTGACACCTTCATGGATGAGAAGCAGGATCAAGGCGCCGCGTGAAGGCCGCAGAGGCAAGAGGGGTGACCTCCCGATGGCACATCAGGCAGGAGGGCAGCGGCCGGCGCCGCGGTCCGTCCCCGTTCGTTCCGAGGCGCAGGCCTACCTCCGGGACTACACCACGTTCCTGGAGGCCGTCCCCTTCCCGTCCCTCGTCGTCGACCACGCCTGGGACGTGGTCCTGACCAACAGCGCTTTCACGTCACTCTTCCGTGGCGTCGGGCCGCATCCGACGGCCATGCCGGGCGACAACTTCCTCCGGTTCGTCCTGTTCCACCCGGACGCGGGTACGGTCCTCGGCGAGCACGAGTCCCGCTGGTGCCTGCCGATGCTGGCGCACTTCGCCGCCACGGTGGAGCGCAGTGGCCACGACCACGGACTCCAGGCCATCCTTCAGGACATCGCCGAGGACCCCATCATGGAGGCCGCCTACCGGCAGGGCCTGCCGCACTGGCTCCGCGCGGTCGGCGAGACTGCGGTGGTGTCGGACGGCGCGGTGCGTCCCGTGCTGCACCCCGACCCGCGCTGGGGCGCCACCGAGTGCCGCATCATCGAGGAGACCCCGGCGACCCTCCAGGACCTCGGCTACACCCGCCTCACCCTGGTGCTCCGCGAGGCCCGCCGTCCCGCGCCCGTCCGGCGCGGGCCGCGGGCCCGCCGTCCGGCCGGCCACCTGAGCGTGGTCTCGGCCCCGGAGGGCTGACCCGGCACCGTCGGCGTTCAGGTCGCCGGCGGCGCCGGGCCGCCCCTGCTCCCACGGGGACGAGCGGCCTCCTGCCCCGGGGGAGCCGTGCGGCGACCTCCGGGTCCGATGGTGGCCCGGGTGAGGTTTCGCCCGTCCTTCGGGCCTGGACTTGCTTCGGGAGGCCCGCTGTCCTGCGCCCGTGCGGCGCAGGCCGGGCGGACCTGCCGTCCGTCCGGCCACATGGGCGCGCGGTCTCGGCCCGGGAGTGCTGGCGCGCCGCAACGAGGACGACCGGCGACCCCGCGCCTTGCCCCCGGCGGAGGCGTGCCACGCCCGCCGAGGGTGCGGCTGCGGTCCCGGCGAGGTTTCGTCCGCCCGCCCGGGTGGAGCGCTCCGTCCCGGCGGGTGCCGTGCGGTGGTCGTCGGGGACCGGTGGCCGTGGCGGGCCGGGGCCGGGCTTCGGTCGTCCGCCGGGGGCGTGGGGGAGCGCCCCACCCGGCGTGGGCCGTGCGGCGGCACCGGGTCCGGTGGCCGCTTCGGTCGGGGCAGCCGCGGCCGCCGGGCGCGGGAATCCGGGCGCCTGTCGCCCTGGGTCCCTTCCCGGTCACGCGGCCGTGACCACCAGGATCAGTGGTATGCCCCGGCAGGGCAGCAGGTGGCTTCCGCCGTGGGTTCTGGGGCGGCCGAGGTCCAGGACCGCCGAGAAGTCCGGGCCCCTGGTCAGGGAGCCGGCCAGATGGGCCGGGTCGGTGGAGGCCGCCACTCGGCCCCGGGCGTTCACCAGGTGGGCGGGGGCGGGCAGTTCGCGCAGCAGGGGGAGTACGGCCGACTCGAAGTGCCGTAGATACACATCGGCCGCGGCCACCCCCGCGAACCGGCCCGCCACCCGCACCGGCGCGGACAGGGTCAGGCTGTACTCGTCGGAGCACAGGTAGTCCACGTAGGGCCCGGCCACGGCCCGCAGCCCGGTGGCACGGGGCAGGGCGAACCAGTCCCAGTGGGTGTAGTCCGAGTACGCCGACTGCCGCGGGTCCAGGTCGAGCAGCAGCGGCCGCACGTCCCCCCGCGCGGTGCACTGCCACCACTCCAGCCAGGCCGGCACGTCGGCCAGCAGCCCCGGCGCGGCGACGAAACCGGCCCCCGACACGAGCTCCTCGCGGCCCAGCCGCAGATGCAGCCCCGGCCGCAGCGCGGCGAGGTCGGCGCTCGCCGGTACGCGCCCCTCGGCGACCACCCGTGTCAGCAGATCCGCCGTCTCGGCGCGGATCTCGGCGACCGCGTCGAAGACCGCCTCCAGCGTGCGGCCCACCCGCGCGGCGACGCGTTCCTCGGCGCACGCCTCGCGCGTCGCGGTCGCCGCCCCGGCACGTACGCGGCTCGTGCTCATGGCGTCCTCCAGCGGACAGGGCCGGACGCCGCGTCGTCAGAGGCCCAGCCGCACGGCGATGAGTCGCGTCGCCGACTCCTGGACGCACCGCTCGGCCAGCGTACGGGCCGGATCACGGGCCCCATCCTGCACGGCGGAGACGACGGCGCGATGACGATCTGCGACTTCTTCACGATATTCGTCGTCGCCGAGCACCAGGCACAGCAGCACACCGACCTCCGTCTGGAGCGCTATCTGCTCCCGGGTGAGCCGGGCGGACTGCGCGGCCGCCGCCAGTTCCACATGGAACCGTCCGTAGACCCGGCTGCGGGCCGCCGCGTCCTCGGCCCCCGCCAACTCCTCGACGGTACGCAGAAGCCGCCCCAGGTCGCCGGGTTCGGTACGCTCCGCCGCCAGTCCGGCCGCCGCGCCCGACAGGGCGGCCCAGTGGTCGCTGAGGTCGCGCAGCTCCTCCGTGCTCCAGCCGCGCAGCCGGGTCTTCAGCCGTTCCTCACCCGGAAGTTCGGGAAGGGAGACGAAACTGCCGCCGCCGCGCCCCCGCCGGGTGGTGACCAGACCCTGCTGCCGCAGCGCCATCAGTGCCTCCCGCAGGGTCACCGTGGACACACCCAGTTGCCCGGCCAGTTCGCTCTCGCCAGGCAGCTGTTCCCCCTGGGCGAGCAGCCCGAGCTCGATGGCGTCGCCGATCCTGCGCACCACCGCGTCCACCCGCGCACGGCTCTCCACCGGCGCGAAGACGACTCTGCGGGTACCGGCTTCACCCGCGTCCACCGTCCCGCGCGGGCTCCCGGCCCCGTTCTCGACGTGTCCCTGCTTCACGGCCACCACCTTGCCAGTTGACCCAAGTTTTACCCAAAGGCGGTCTTGAGCTTTGAAGTATGACTTCATATGTTTCCGCTCAACGTTCACGAGCGTCAGAAGGGTTCCGCATGAAGGGAGTTGCCGTCCGGCTTCAGGGCCTGCGCAGGACGTTCGGGGAGACGACCGCCGTGGCCGGGATCGACCTGGAGATCCGGGACGGGGAGTTCTTCTCGATGCTCGGCCCCTCCGGCTCGGGCAAGACCACGGTCCTGCGTCTGATCGCGGGTTTCGAGGCCCCCGACGCGGGCCGCGTGGAACTCGCCGGGCAGGAGGTCACCGGCCTCGCCCCCTTCGAACGGGACGTCCACACCGTCTTCCAGGACTACGCCCTCTTCCCGCACATGACCGTCGAGCAGAACGTCGGCTACGCCCTGAAGATCCGCAAGGTGCCCAGGGCCGAACGGCTCGTCCGCGCCCGCAAGGCCCTCGCCGAGGTGCGCCTCGAGGGCTACGGCGGACGGCGCCCGGCCGAACTCTCCGGCGGCCAGCGCCAGCGCGTCGCTCTCGCCCGCGCCCTGGTCGGCCGTCCCCGCGTCCTGCTCCTTGACGAACCGCTCGGCGCCCTCGACCTCAAGCTGCGCGAGCAGATGCAGGTCGAACTCAAGGCGCTCCAGCGCGAGGTCGGCATCACCTTCGTGTTCGTCACCCACGACCAGGAGGAGGCCCTGACGATGAGCGACCGCATCGCCGTCTTCCACCAGGGCCGCATCGAGCAGGTCGGCACCCCCGCCGAGATCTACGAACGCCCGGCGACCCCCTTCGTCGCGTCCTTCGTCGGCACCTCCAACCTGCTCCAGGGCGAGTCGGCCCGGCGGATCCTCGGCATCCCAGGAACGCACAGCATCCGGCCGGAGAAGATCCGCGTGCTGAAGGAGTCCGCCGTCGTCGACGAGCCCGCGCAGGCGACCGTCACGGGCACCGTCGCCGAGGTCGTCTACCTGGGCGACTCCACCCGCTTCCTGGTCGACCTCGACACCGGCGGCCGCCTCACCGCACTCCAGCAGAACCTGGAGACCTCCGCCGAGGACGTCGCCGCCTACCGCGGCACCCGCGTACGGCTGACCTGGCACCGGCGCCACGCCGTCCAGGTCCCCGACGCCCGCTGAGCACCACCGCCCCCCTCACCCATGGAGTACGTCGTGCGCCTGACCCGAACCCTTCAGACCGCGGCCGCCCTCACGCTGCTGCTCGCCGCCACCGCATGCGGCTCCTCCGGCTCGGGGAGCGGCACCTCCGCGACCGGCCTCAACCCTCCCGACCTCAAGGCGCAGTCCGAACTCGGCAAGACCGAGGGCCGGGTCAACGTGATCGCCTGGGCCGGCTACGTCGAGGACGGCTCCAACGACCCGAAGGCCGACTGGGTCAGCGACTTCGAGAAACGGACCGGCTGCCAGGTCCGCTCCAAGGTCGCGGCCAGCTCCGACGAGATGGTCAAGCTGATGAAGACGGGGGAGTACGACACCGTGTCCGCCTCCGGCGACGCCTCCCTGCGCCTGATCGCCTCCGGCGACGCCGCCCCCGTGAACACCGCCCTCGTGCCGAACTACACGGACGTCTTCGACGACCTGAAGATGCAGGCCTGGAACTCCGTCAAGGGCAAGGCCTACGGCATCCCGCACGGCCGCGGCGCCAACCTGCTGATGTACAACACCGAGAAGGTGCGGCCCGCGCCCACCTCCTGGTCGGCCGTCTTCGACGACGCCGCGAAGTACAAGGGCCACGTCACGGCCTACGACTCGCCCATCTACATCGCCGACGCCGCCCTGTATCTCAAGGCCACCAGGCCCGAGTTGAAGATCAAGGACCCGTACGCGCTCGACCAGAAGCAGTTCGACGCCGCCGTCGCCCTGCTGAAGAAGCAGAACGCCGACGTCGGCGAGTACTGGGGCGACTACCTCAAGGAGGTCTCCGCCTTCAAGAGCGGGGACTCCCTGGTCGGCACCACCTGGCAGGTCATCGTGAACCTCGCCGCCTCCGAGGGCGCCAAGGTGAAGGCGTTCGTGCCGAAGGAGGGCGCTACCGGCTGGTCCGACACCTGGATGATCTCCGCCAAGGCCAAGCACCCCAACTGCGCCTACAAGTGGCTGGACTGGATCGTCTCCCCGAAGGTCAACGCCCAGGTGGCCGAGTACTTCGGCGAGGCCCCCGCCAACGCCAAGGCCTGCGAGCAGACCAGCGACAAGAACTTCTGCGCCACCTACCACGCGGCCGACACCGCCTACTGGAAGCGGGTCGCCTTCTGGAACACGCCGATCCCGCAGTGCCTGGACGGCCGTACGGACGTCACATGCGTGCCGTACGCCAAGTGGGTGCAGGCCTGGACCGAGATCAAGGGCTGAACCATGACCGTCACCGCCCAGGCCGCCGGACGACAGGGCTCCAGAGCCACCGCCCGGCGGCTGGCCGGGATGCTGCACCGCCGCCCCCGGCTGCGCCTCTCCCTGCTGCTGACCGCCCCGCTGATGTGGCTGGCCGTGCTGTACCTCGGCTCGCTCACCGTGCTGTTCCTCTCCGCCTTCTGGACGACGAACTCCTTCACGTCCGAGGTCGTGAAGGTCTGGTCGGTGGACAACTTCCGTACGCTGCTGACGACCTCCGTCTTCCACCAGGTGATCCTGCGCAGCGTCGGCGTGGCCCTGGCGGTCACCGCCCTGTGCGCGGTGATCGCCTTCCCGCTCGCCTTCTGCACCGCGCGCGTCGCCCGGCCCCGGTGGCGCCCCCTGCTCGTGGTCGCCATCCTCACCCCGCTGTGGGCGAGTTACCTGGTGAAGGTGTACGCCTGGCGGCTGATCCTGTCCCAGGGCGGGCTCGCGGACTGGATGCTGAAGCCGTTCGGGCTGAGCGGCCCCGGTTTCGGCCTGCCGGCCGCCCTCCTCACCCTGACCTATCTCTGGCTGCCGTACATGATCCTGCCGATCCACACCGCGCTGGAGCAGTTGCCGGCCAACCTGGTCGACGCGTCCGCCGACCTCGGGGCGCGCCCCTGGCGCACCTTCCGGTCGGTGGTGCTGCCGATGGTGCTGCCGGCGGTCGCCGCCGGGTCGGTCTTCACCTTCTCGCTCAGCCTCGGCGACTACATCACCGTGCAGATCGTCGGCGGCAAGACGCAGCTGATCGGCAACCTCGTCTACTCCAACATCGAACTCAACCTGCCCATGGCCGCCGCGCTCGGCACGGTACCCGTCTTCGTCATCGTGCTCTATCTGCTGGCGATGCGGCGCACGGGCGCCCTCAGCAGCCTCTGACCGTCCTCGGCAGCCTTCCCAGGGGGGTGTACCACGTCATGCAGCTCTCCCGTGGCGCGCGCATCGCGCTGCGCGTCGCCGCCGCCTTCGGCTTCGCGGTGATCTACGTCCCGCTCCTGCTGGTCCTCGTCAACTCCCTCAACCCGGACCGCAGCGCCAGTTGGCCGCCGCCCGGCCTGACCCTGCACTGGTGGTCGGTGGCCTGGGACAACTCGGGGGCGCGCGGCGCCGTCTGGGTCTCGGTGAAGGCGGGCCTGGGCGCCACCGCGATCGCCCTGGTCCTCGGGACGCTCATCGCCTTCGCGGTAGCCCGGCACCGCTTCTTCGGCCGCGACACCCTCTCCTTCGTGGTCGTGCTGCCGATCGCGCTGCCCGGCATCGTCACCGGCATCGCCCTGAACTCCGCCTTCTCCACGGTGCTCCGGCCGCTCGGTGTCGGCCTCGGCCTGTTCACCGTGGTCGTCGGGCACGCCACCTTCTGCGTCGTCGTCGTCTTCAACAACGTCGTGGCCCGGCTGCGCCGCACCTCCGGCTCGTACGAGGAGGCGGCGATGGACCTCGGGGCGAACACCTTCCGCGCCTTCGCCGACGTCACCTTCCCGCTGGTGCGCTCGGCGCTGTTCGCCGGCGGCCTGCTCGCCTTCGCCCTGTCCTTCGACGAGATCGTGGTCACCACCTTCACCGCAGGACCCGGCGTCGAGACCCTGCCCATCTGGATCTTCAACAACATGACCAGACCCCAGCAGGCCCCCGTGGTGAACGTGGTGGCGGCCGTACTGGTCCTGCTCTCCGTCATCCCGATCTACATCGCCCAGCGCCTGTCGTCGGACACGGCGACGGAGAGCAGGATCTAGGGTGCGCGAGTGCCGAGCCCTCCACGGCGATCTCCACGCGCCGAGGGTCAACCCGGGGCGACGAAACCGGACTCGTAGGCCGCGATGACCGCCTGCGTGCGATCGCGCGCGCCGAGTTTCGCCAGCACGGAACTCACATGGGACTTCACGGTCTCGGTCCCCACCACCAGGCGCGCGGCGATCTCCGCGTTCGACAGGCCGCGCGCCATGAGGCGCAGCACCTGCCCTTCCCGTTCGGTCAGCGCGGCCCGCTCCATGGCCGTCCGGGCCGCGGCGTTGCCGTGGTCCTCGCCGTACCGGGCGGCCAACTCCCGCAGCGCCGCCGGGAACAGCAGGGAGTCACCCGCGGCCACCAGCCGTACGGCGTGCACGATCTCCGCCGGCCGCGCCCGCTTGAGCAGGAAGCCGTCGGCGCCCGCGCGCAGCGCCCCGTACACGTACTCGTCGTTCTCGAAGGTCGTCACCACCACGATCTTCGGGGGGTCCGGCACCGTGCGCAGCACGGCCCGAGTGGCCTCGATGCCGTCCATCAGCGGCATCCGCACGTCCATGGCCACGACGTCGGGACGCAGTTGCCGCACCAGGGGGATCACGGCGGCCCCGTCGGCCGCCTCGCCCACCACCTCGATGTCCGGCTGCGCCTCCAGCACGGCGCGCAGGCCCGCCCGTACGAGCGGCTCGTCGTCGACCAGGAGAACAGTGATCGGCATCCGGTCAGCGTAGATCACCGCAGCGGCAGGTCGACGCGCACCTGCCACCAGCCGCCGTCCTGCCCCGCCCGGGCCTCGCCGCCGAGCAGCGCCGCCCGCTCCCGGATCCCGCGCAGCCCGCGGCCGCCACCCGCGCCGGCCGCCGAGGCCGCCCCGGCCAGCGGATTGCGCACCTCCAGCCGCAGCCGTGCCTGCTCCACGGCGATGCGCACGCGCACGTCGACGGGTCCCGCGTGCCGCAGCACGTTGGTGAGCGCCTCCTGGAGCATCCGGTAGCCCTCGCGGGAGATGGGCCCGGGCACGTCCTCCAACGGCCCGGTCACCTCGGCGTCGACCCGCGCGCCCGAGGAACGCGCCGATTCCAGCAACCGGTCCGCCTGGCCGAGAGCGGGACGGGGGCCGGCCGGCCGTCCTGTGTCCCGCAGCATGAGCAGCACCTGTTCCAGGTCCTCCAGGGCGGCCCGGCCGGTCTCCTCGATGGCCTCCAGCGCCCGGTCGGTGAACTCCGGGTCGGCGGCCGCCCGGGCGGCACCCGCCTGGACCACGGCCAGCGTCAGCGCGTGGCCGAGGGAGTCGTGCAACTCCTGCGCGATCCGGTTGCGTTCCAGTAGACGCTCGGTGCGCTCCTCCAGCTCCGACAGACGCTCCCTGACCGACGGCCCGAGCAGGCGGCGGGCGGCCTGCGCCATGAGGGAGCCCGCCGCGGCGACCACCGCGAGCAGCACCAGCACGGGCACCGGCACGAGGAGGGCGTACCCCCAGCCGGTCCCCGGAACCTCCAGAAGCGGGTCGGCCGTGTCGGGATCCCCGGCGGCCGCTCCGGTGAGCGACAGCGAGAGCGCCATCAACTGGCCCGACACCAGGGCGACCGCGAGTCCCGCCTCCATGCGCAGCACCATCCAGGCACCCGTTCTGGCCCGGTCGGTCCACGAGGCGGACGGCGCGGCGGAGACACCCGGATCCTCGTCGCTCCTCACCCGTGCGTGCGGCCCGGGGAACAGCATCAGCCGCGCCTGGAGCCCCTCCGCACGGCGCATCGAGGGTGCCAGGGCCGCGGCCAGGACCAACGGGACAGGAAGGACCGCGATCAGTGCCCAGTCGCCGGGCGTCGGGTCGACCAGGCCCGGGTAGACCATGGCGCAGACGATCGGCACGATCGCCCCCACCAGCAGGTGGAGCCAACGGGTGTAGGTGACCGCACGCGTCAGCGGCGACAGCAGGCCTGGCATGCCGCCATCCTTGCAGAGCGGGCGGGGCTGGTTGCTCCCCCGCACGGGGGAGAGGGTCTCCTCCGGCGGGGGAGGCCAAGTCCCCGCTCGCACGGCCACGCTGAAGCCATGAACAGCATCCAAGTGCGGGGCCTCACCAAGGAGTATGGCGACACCCGGGCCGTCGACCGTCTGACGTGCAGCATCGAGCCGGGCCGGGTCACCGGGTTCCTCGGCCCCAACGGCGCCGGCAAGTCCACCACCATGCGGCTCGTCCTCGGCCTCGACCGCCCCACCGCCGGCTACGCCACCGTGTGCGGCCACCCCTACACGGCCCTGCGTGAACCCCTGCGCACCGTCGGCGCCCTGCTGGACGCGCAGGCGGCCCACGGTTCCCGCACCGCCCGCGACCATCTGAGCTTCCTCGCCGTCAGCAACCGCATCCCGGCCCGCCGCGTGGACGAGGTCCTCGAGGACACCGGTCTCGCCTCCGTGGCACGCCGCCGCATCCGCACCTTCTCCCTCGGCATGCGCCAGCGCCTCGGCGTCGCCGCCGCGCTCCTCGGGGACCCGCCCGTCCTCATGCTGGACGAACCCGCCAACGGCCTCGACCCCGAAGGGATCGTCTGGATCCGCGAGTTGCTGCGCCGGCTGGCCCGGGAAGGCCGCACGGTCCTGGTCTCCAGCCACCTGATGAACGAGACCGCGGCCTTCGCCGACCACCTCGTCGTCCTCGGCCGGGGCCGGCTCCTCGCCGACACCGCCATGGAGGACTTCATCGAACAGCACAGCCACCCGCGCGTCCGGGTGCGCGCCGGCGCCCCCGCCCGGCTGCGGGCCGTGCTGCTGGCCGAGGGATACACGGTGGCGGACGGCGACGGCGGCCCGCTGGTGGTCGAAGGCGCCAGAGCCGAGCAGGTCGGAGCCGTCGCCGCCCGCGAAGGCATCCCGGTCCTCGAACTCACCGATGAACGGGCCTCCTTGGAGCAGGCCTATCTCGCCCTCACCACGGGTGAGGCCGAGTTCGCCGCCGCGGCCGCCGCGTCCCCGACCACCCCGCAGGAGGTGTGACCATGTCCGTCACTGCCGTTCTCCACTCCGAGTGGATCAAGATCAGGTCGGTGCGGGCGAGCTTCGGCTCGCTCATCGCGGTCTTCGCCGCCACCCTGGCCATCACCCTGCTCGTCTACTCCACCGTCGGCCGGGCGGAGGCGGACGGCAGCGAGGACCTCCTCTTCGGGGCCTTCTACGCGATCAACTTCGCGCAGATCGCCGCCATCGCGTTCGGCGCCACCGCCGTCTCGTCCGAGTACGCGGGCGGTGCCCTGCGGATCTCCCTGTCGGCCGTGCCGCGTCGGGCCCTGTTCTGCGCGGCCAAAACGGCGGTCGTGGGTGCCGCCGCCCTCGCCGTGGGGCTCGCGACCGGATTCACCACCTTCTTGGTGGGCCAGGCGTTCCTCGGGGAGTACGCCATCGGCCTCGACGCACCGGGAGCGCTGCGGGCCTGCGTCGGCGCCGGGATCTACCTCGCCCTGATGGCCCTGTTCGCCGCGGGACTCACCTTCCTGCTGCGCAGCGCCGTCGCGGTGCTCAGCCTGCTCATCCCGTTCATCCTGATCGTGTCCTTCGTGGTCGGAGACATCGCAGAGGGCGCCGCCGGCTATCTGCCGGACCGGGCCGGACAACAGGTCCTGCACCAGCAGGCGGCGGGCGGCCTCGGCCCCTGGACGGGGCTCGCGGTGACGGCGCTGTGGGCGACGGCCGCACTGCTGGCCGGCTGGTGGTCGGTCAACCGGCGCGACGCCTGACAGTGAGGACTCCGGGGCACGTCGACCGCCGGGCCGCACCCGGGCCGCTCGCGGTCATCGTGCCGGGTGCCGGCTCACGGGGTGCCGCCCAGGGCCGGACGGTGCGAGAGCACCGGCTTGGCGGCGGTGGCCCGCCGGGGTGCGAGTGCGGTCTCCTCGCCGCCGGGGCCGCCGGGGCCGCCGGTCCCCGGGCCACCGGTTCCCGGGGCGCCGGCGTCGGAGCCCGCGAGGTGCGCGGCCTCCAGCAAGGGGAGCACTCCAGCGGCCCGATAGTAGATGCGCGTGCCCTCCCGGCGCGTGGTGACCAGACCGGCCGTCCGGAGTCTGGCCAGGTGCTGGGACGTCGCGGCCACATGGGCACCCAGCATCCGGGCCAGCTCGCTCACCGGCTGTTCACCGTGGCTGAGCGCCCACAGCAGCCGGTAGCGGGAGGGGTCGGCCACCGCCTTGAGCACCGCCACCGCCCGGGCCGCCGACTCGGCGTCCCACACCTGTCCTTGCGCATCCATGCAACTAGGGTACCGGCGGTCCTGCGGGAGGCTCGAACGCGGCGGGCTTCGCCTCCGTGGGCGCGGGCTCCGGCCGCCGGGGCTTGCGCCGCCAGGGGACGGGCCAGGACAGGTCGAGGAACGGCTCGGCCTGGAGCGCGGCCAGGCCGCGGAACATCGCGAAGTTCAGTGACACCCGGCTGACGCCGAGGCCGGTCGCCTGCTGGAGGGCCTTGACGATGAGGAGTTCGTTCAGACCGGGGTCGGCGGTGCGGTCGCGGCGATCTGGTGGCACCGCCGCGGTCCGGACGGCCTCAGCGCCTCAGCGGCGGCGCCCCGGGCGGCGCAGCAGGGCCGAGCGCAGCCGGCGTTCACGGGCGTCCAGCGCCGTACGGACCGCTGGTTCGCTGCGGGCGGCGGCGAGCAGGAGCCCGACCGTGTACAGGGTGGCGATCAGCGAGCTGCCGCCGTAGGAGAACAGCGGCAGGGGTACGCCCGCGACGGGCACCAGCCCCAGCACACCGCCGAGGTTGATGAAGGCCTGCGCCGCGAGCCAGGTGACGATGCCGCCGGTCGCCAGACGGACGAACGGGTCGTTGCGGCGGGTGGCGATGCGCAGGCCGCCCGCGAACAGCGCGGCGAACAGGGCCAGTAGGGACAGGGTGCCGAGCAGACCCAGTTCCTCCCCGGTGACGGCGAAGATGAAGTCGGTGTGCGGCTCGGGCAGTTGGCCCCACTTCTCCACGCCGGCGCCGATTCCGTTGCCGAACAGGCCGCCCGTCGACAGCGCGTACAGGCCGTGCACCACCTGCCAGCACTGGTCGTTCGGGCCCGGGTCGCTCGCGCCGAGGCAGGCGAACCGGGACACCCGGTGCGGGGCGGTCAGGATCAGTACGGTGGCCAGGAGTGCCGCGCCCGTCAGGGCGGCCCCGAAGAGCCGCAGGGGCGCACCGGCCAGCCACAGCAGACCGAACAGCACGGCGCACACGATGACCGCGGTTCCCATGTCCCCGCCGAGCATCATCAGTCCCAGCAGCAGCAGGGCACCGGGCACCAGCGGCACGAGCAGGTGCTTCCACTGGCCCAGCAGCTTGTGCTGCTGCTTGCGGGCCAGCAGGTCCGCGCCCCACACGACGAACGCGACCTTGGCGAACTCACTGGGCTGGAGCACGAACGGCCCGCCCAGGTCCAGCCAGTTGGTGTTGCCGTTGACGGTCCGCCCCAGCGACGGCACCTGCACCAGCGCCAGCAGCAGCACGGACCCGGCCAGCAGTGGGTAGGCCAGCCACCGGTGCGCCTTCACCGGCATGCGGGCCGCCGGCAGCGCCAGCGCCGCGCCGATCACCGCGGCCAAGAGCTGCCGGCGCAGATAGTAGGTCGCCGGCAGGCCGGAGCGCAGCGCCTGGATCTGCGAGGAGGAGAACACCATCACCAGCCCCAGGCCGGCGATCAGCGCCGCACTGCCCGCCACCAGGTAGTAGCCGGTGAGCGGCCGGTCCCAGGCCCGCCGCAGCCGCGCGAGGGCGCGGTGCGCGACCGCGCTGGGACCGGACAACCACCCCGAACGCCCGCCGCGCGACCGGCGCGCCGGTTCCGGGGCCCGCGACGGGGCCTGCCGACGTCTGCGGGCCGTGGCGCCCTGGGTGCCCGGGGCGCGCTTCTCCGCGGGGGCACTCGGTGAATTGCGCATGTGTGCAACCGTGGAGCCGTGGGATCGGTCCCCCCGGACGCGGCGCTCCGGTGCCGGTGGCGAATCGCCGTTTCGCGGCGCGCGTGAGTGGGCCCGCGGCCCCGGCCGCGCGGAACGAGATGTCATCGTGATCGGCCGCCGTCCCGTCAGGAGCGCGGCGCGCGTCCGTGCCGGAACGGGTTCCCCGGCCGGCGCGGTCCGCGACGCGCGGCCCGTGGCCCGTCCGCCACATCCGTGGCCTCCAGCCCGGACCGGGCGGCCAGGAGCGAGGGGGAGACGGCGAGTTCCTCGTCCCGGTCGAAGGCCGTGACGAGGTCGGCAGGATGGCTCACGCCGCCCATCCTCCCCGGTCGGGTCCCCAATTCGCCAGCCGGGCAAGCCCGGTGGGCGGATCATGGGTCCGAGGACTCCCTGAACCCGAAGCCCCGACGGGCAGGAAATCCCCTCGGGTCAACAATTGCGCAACCCCTAAACTGTCCCCATGGAACCTGATGGTGGCGTGTTGGGGCAGGAGGCCGCGGTCCTCGTGGGCGGACCGGCGGACGGGATGCGGGTCAAGGTCGCGGGGCGGCCGTGGGTGCTCCAGGTGTCGTTCCCCTGTGAGGGGGAGGCGCCGAGGGGCGGCGTACGCGTGGAGGCGGTGTACGTCTACCGCCGTGACGCGCGCGTGAAGGGCGAGCCGCTGCGGTACGGCTTCGACGCGGCCAGCCCCTGACCGCTCCCGCCGGATCGGGGTGCGGGCCCGTCGCGCACCCCGTCGCGGAGTTTCCTCAACAACTGTTGCTATATTGCGCAATCGTACAACCATTGGGTGGGGCCAGTCGTCCCCTCCGTATGAGTACGACGTATGAGGGTGCGCGCATGACGACCAGCCACAAGACCGCTCCTCCGCGCCGCCGGAGCAGGGGCGTCCCGCCCCAGCGCCGGGGCGGTTCCCGCCGACGCGCCTCCGGCGGCCGTGGCAAACACACCCGTGCACGGACCGCCTTGGTCATGGCGCTGTCCCTGCTGGTGCTCGGCACGGCGGGTCTGGGCTGGCTCTACCTGAAGCTCAACGGCGACATCAACACCTTCGGCGCCGACGGCCTGTCCGACGACCGGCCCGAGGCCGGCTCGTCCAAGGGCGAGAACGTCCTGGTCATCGGCTCCGACGCGCGCGTCGGCGGCAACGACGCACTCGGCGGCGGCAGCAAGGACGACATCGGCCGCTCCGACACCGCGCTCCTGCTGCACGTCTACGCCGACCACCGGCACGCCCTCGCCGTGTCCATCCCCCGGGACACCCTGGTCACCATCCCGCCCTGCAGGCTCCCCGACGGCAGCTGGACCGAGCCGCGCACGAACACGATGTTCAACGCCGCGTATTCCGTGGGCAACACCGCCGAGGGCAACCCCGCCTGCACCCAGAACACCGTCGAGCACCTCACCGGGCTGCGCGTGGACCACACCGTCGTCGTCGACTTCAAGGGATTCGCCGCGCTCACCGACGTGGTGGGCGGGGTGCCGGTGTGCGTGCCGCAGGACGTGTACCAGAAGGACCTCAACCCCAACCGGGCCACCCGCGGTTCACTGCTGTTCGCCAAGGGCGAGCAGACCGTCGCCGGACAGCGGGCGCTGGACTGGGTCCGTATCCGGCACGGCATCGGCGACGGCTCCGACATGGGCCGGATCAAGCGCCAGCAGGCGTTCGTCGCCAGTCTCATCAAGAAGGTCAAGGCCGACGGGCTCACCCCGACCAAGCTGCTTCCCCTCGCCGACGCCGCGACCAGGTCGCTCACCGTGGACCCCGGTCTGGGCTCGGCCGACAAGCTGCTGCCGTTCGCGATGTCGCTGAAGAACATCGACCTGCACAACACCAAGTTCGTCACGGTCCCGTGGCGCTATCAGGGCGCGCGGGTCGCCGTCGTGGAGCCGGACGCCACGGAACTGTGGGCCGCGCTCAGGGCCGACCGCACCATCGACGGCAAGGACGCCGGCGGCGAGAAGGGCAAGGCGGGCGCCTCCGCGTCACCGGACTCCGGGCAGGGCGACCTGGGCAAGGGCATCGATGTGGGTGTCTACAACGGCACCACCACCCCCGGCCTCGCCATCCGCGGCGCCTCCGTCCTCACCGGCCGCGGCTTCACCGTCACCGGCACCGGGAACGCGGGCAGCCAGAACCACGCCACCACCCTGATCCAGTACGGACCCGGTCAGCAGGCCGAGGCCGAGACGGTCGCCCGGCTCTTCCCCGGAGCCGAACTCCAGGCCCTGACCGTCCCGGGCGTCAACGTGGTCCTGGGCGAGGACTTCACGGCCGCCGCGGACGGCGCCTCGGCCGAGCCGACCTCCGTGCCCACGTCGGTGGCGGCGGACGCCCGCTCGGCCGACGACGACCTGTGCTCCGACCTGTCCTACGGATAGGGAACCTGTTCTACGGACAGGGCGGGCGCGCCGGTACGGCGCCCTGTCCGGCCACCGACGGCGAAGGGCCGCACCCGCTCTCGCGGGTGCGGCCCTCGTGCCTCAGCGCGTCAGGGACGCGAATCAGGCAGTGGCGGCACCACTGCCGGCCTTGCGGCGGCGCACCACGAACACGGCGCCCGCGCCGACGGCGACCGCGGCGCCGCCCGCCACCGCGATCATCGGCAGCGCCGAGTTGGAGCCGGTCTCGGCGAGGTGGCCCTGCGGGACGATCTGCCGGTCGCCGACGGGCTTGGGCGGCAGCGGCTTCCTGCCGCCCTGCGGCTTGGCGTCGGCCGGGTTGCCCGCGTTCGTACCAGCCGCGAGAACGTCGAACAGGTAGTAGTCCTCGTCGGTGGCGAAGACGCAGTTGCCCTTGTCGTCGGCGTACATGCCGATGGAGATGGCGAAGCCCATGCCGGCGGGGGCCGTCCTGTCCACGCTGAGCCGCAGGTCGACGGAGAAGGACTCCTTGGGCCTGACGTCGGTGTAACCGACGTAGCCGACGGCCTCGTCCTCCTCGTCCACGGAGATGTTCTCCCACGTGCCGGTTTCCGGGTCCTTGTACTGCAGGGTGAGGTGGCGCGTCTGGTCGGTGAACTTCTTCCCGTCGACCAGGCCCGCGAACACACCCATGTCGACGCGCTTGTAGGAGTTGCTGCCGGAGTTCGTGACGTTCAGCTTGAACGTGTGGAACCCGCTGCCCGCGACGACCTTCGAGGGCAGGCCGGTCAGGCTGGTGCGCAGCTTGCTGTCGAACTTCGGGTCGTCACCCTCCTCGCACGGCTGCGGACCCCGCGACTCCGAGGGGGAGGGGGTGGGGGTCGCGGTGCCGGGCGTCGACTCCTTGTCAGTGAGGGTGGTGCCCTCCTCCTCCGAGCCGGACCCGTCCTTGGTGTCGTCGGGCTTCTCGCCGGTGTCGTCGGACTTCTCGCCAGTGTCTTCCGACTGGTTCTCGCCGACGGTGGTGGCGGTGCCGTCGGCGTCCTTCGACGGGTCCTCGGTCTGGGCGGTGTTGTCGCCGGGAGCGTCCGTCTTCTCCTCCGTGTCGGTGGATTCGCTTCCGGTACCGGGCGACTCGGTGGACGCGGTGGTGTTCGGGGTGGTGTCCGCGAAGGCGGCGGGGGCCGCAAGAAGCACAGCGGGTGTGATGGCTGCCGTGGCTGCTGCGAGAGCCAGGGAGCGGCGAATCCTCATGCGAACCTCGAAAAACAGGAGTGGCCAATGTGTTCGCAGAGGAGATCGCCGGGAGCCGTGAAGGGTTGCCCAGAAAACCGCAGTTCAATGTGTGATGTGCGCCACTCGCGAGCATGGGTCCCGCCTGCCCGGCGGTAGTGTGCGCCGGTGAGTACGTACTCGAACACACCGGCAGGTTGGTACCCGGATCCGCACGGAGCGGCCCAGACGCTGCGTTACTGGGACGGTTCACAGTGGACGGAGCACACCCACGCCGACCCGCAGGCCCACGTCGCGCCGCAGGTGCCGCCGCAGCAGGCCGCCCCCGACGCGCGCGTGCAGCGGCAGGTCCAGCACCAGGCCGGGGTCACTCCGGGCGCCCGGGGCGGCGGTTCGCTGTTCAGTGAGCCGGTGCTCGTGGTGAACCAGAAGGCCAAACTGATCGAGCTCACCAACGAGTACGAGGTCTTCGACCAGCACGGCAACCGGATCGGCACGGTCACCGAGGTCGGGCAGAGCGCGCTGAAGAAGGCGATGCGGTTCGTCTCCAGCCTCGACCAGTTCATGACGCACAGGCTGGAGATCCGCGACGCCTACGGCGCGCCCCGGTTGGTGCTCACCCGGCCGGCCAAGGTCTTCAAGTCGCGGGTGGTGGTGTCCCGTCCGGACGGCTCCGAGGTCGGCGAGATCGTCCAGCAGAACGTCTTCGGCAAGATCAACTTCGCGATGAACGCGAACGGGCAGCAGGTCGGCGCGATCAAGGCGGAGAACTGGCGCGCCTGGAACTTCGCCATCGTCGACCACGCCGGCAACGAGGTCGCCCGGATCACCAAGACCTGGGAGGGCCTGGCCAAGACGATGTTCACGACCGCCGACAATTACGTGCTCCAGATCCACTACCAGCTGCCCGAGCCGCTGCTGAGCCTGGTGGTCGCCACGGCGCTGACCGTCGACACGGCGCTCAAGCAGGACTCGCGCGGCTGGAACTGACCGGCGGTCACAGCGGGGTGAGGCGTCCCGGTCCCAACGGCCGGGACGGCAGCGCCGGTTCCAGGGAGGGCGGTTCCGACTCCAGGGCGAGCACGGCGGCCACGGGGTGCGCCGGGTCACCGCCCCGGCCTCCGGTGTGCTCCGGACCCGGTCCGGGGCGCGCGTCCGTGGGCCGCGGGGTCGCCCGCGAGAGCACCACGACCCCGCAGGAGGCGAGGGCCGCGCCCGCCGACGCCAGCAGCACGCCCGTCGCGCCGCCCTTCAGCCCCTGGCCCAGCAGGGTGAGCCCGATCAGCGCGGCCGCCGCAGGGTTGGTCAGTGTCAGCACCGCCAGCGGGGCGCCGAGCCCGTCCCGGTAGGCGGTCTGCGACAGCAGCAGCCCACCGGTCGCGAAGGCCGCGACGAGCAGCGCCACCATGATCACGCGGGCGCTGAGCAGGGGTCCGGAGTGGTCCGTGGCGGCCACCGTCACCGTCTGGGTGAGCGCGGAGGCCACGCCCGAGGCGACCCCCGACGCGGTCGCGTGCCGCAGGCCCGGGCGCGTCCCGGGCCGTGACAGTGCGCCGATCAGTACGGCCGTGGCACCCGCGACCGACAGCGCCTCGAGGGGGCTCAGCACGCGTACCGGGGCCGGCCCGGAGGCCGCGAGGAGCAGGGCGGCCAGTCCGAGCAGCGTGCACGCGGTGCCCCGCCACTCGGCCGCCGCGACCCGCCGCCCGGCCATCCGCGCCCCCAGCGGCACGGCGGCCACCAGGGTGAGCGCGCCGAGCGGCTGGACCACGGTGAGCGGGCCGTACTTCAGGGCCGCCACGTGCAGCAGGGCCGCCGATCCGTTCAGTGCGACGGCCCACCACCAGGCGCCGGCGCGGAGCAGTCCGCGCACGCCCGTTCCGCGGGTGTGCGCGGCGACCCGTTCCTGGGCGACCGCGGCGGTCGCGTAGGCGACGGCCGAGAACAGCGACAGGACCACGGCCGTCAGGGCGGCGCTCACCGGCCCGTCCCCGCCGGGGCGTTCCCCTCGGCCGGCCGGGACTCACGGACTAGCGGGCGCCGCGCCGGTCCGTGCGGCTCCGCTTCGGCGGCCTCGCTTCGGGATGTCATGCCAGGCCCTCTCGTGACGGTGATGCGTGGGTGGTGCTGTCCGCACCCATGCCGATGTGCCGTACATCGACACGCGAGCGTACCGATACGAAAGTGTACCGATACGCACGCGTACCGGTACACTGCCATGGACCTTCGCCACACTGGAGAGCAGAGCCCTGAGCCCGGGCCCGAACTCCCGGGACACGAGTGAGGAGCGCAGCGATGACATCGCAGGCAGCGGACGAGCCGGAGACGGTCGTCGCCCCGCGCCGCTCCAAGCTCACGCCGGAGCGTGAGCAGGAGTTCTTCGATGCCGTGCTCGAGCAGATCCGCGAGCACGGCTACGACGCCGTCACCATGGAGGGCGTCGCGGCCAGCACCCGGTGCAGCAAGTCCACGCTCTACCGGCAGTGGCGGACCAAGCCGCAGTTCGTGGCGGCCGCCCTGCGCTCCAGCGGCCGCTGCCGCTTCGCCGGCATCGACACCGGCTCGCTCGCGCAGGACCTGCGGCGGGTCGTGCGGGCCGCGGGCGAGTGGTCGGGCCGGGACACCCGCCTCCTCCAGGCGCTCGGGCACGCGATCACGCTGGACCCCGAGCTGAAGCGGGCGCTGCGCGAGACGCTGGTCGAGCCGGAGATCGCCGTGCTGCGGGAGATCCTGCGGCGCGGGGTGGAGCGCGGCGAGGTCCGCGCGGACAACCCCGCGCTGGAGTTCGTGCCCGCGCAGCTGTTCGGCGTCCTGCGCATCCGGCCCGTGCTGGAGGGGGAGTACGCCGACCCGGACTACCTGGTCCGGTTCCTGGAGGCCGCGGTGCTGCCGGCACTGGGCCTCGGTTCACGACTCAGGCCGCCGTCCCCGGGATGACCGGGCGGTGACCTGCCCGCGCCGCACCGTGGGGACGGGGGCGGCGCGCACCCCGGCCGGGCGGGGTGCCTCCGGAGTGGAGAGGTGCCCCGCCCGGTCGCGGTACGTCCGGGTGCGGCTCGGGCGTCGGCTCAGACGCTCTGGCCGTTGCCGCCGCCCGAGGACGCCTCGATGCCCCGGGTGATGTCGTCGATCACGGACTGCGGTTCCCCGACGTCGAGGCCGAAGCGGACGACGACCAACTGCCGTGAGTCGGCGGGCGAGGGGAAGGCCAGCGACTCCACGTACCCGTCGGCGCCCTTGCTGGTGACGGCCTTCCAGCGGACCAGGTAGCCCTTCTGCCCGGCCACGGTCACCGCCTTCGAGGCCAGCACCTGGTGGGAGGTGATCCCGCCGTAGGCCTCGCCCCCGTAGGAGTCCTCGGCGTTCGCCGTGATGTCGGCCTTGGCGACCTCCTCGGGCGTGCTCCCGCGGACGCCCAGGGCGAGCGCGGGAGCCGAGTAGGCGCCGCCCTTGGTGCAGTTCTTGGAGGTGTCGCCGGGGCACTTGTAGGAGTCGCTCGACGTGACCTGGGCGCCCACCCCCAACTCCTGGCCGTACCAGCCGTCGGGTATCGGCAGGCTGATGCCGCTGACCGCGTCGGTCACCGAGCCGCTCTTGATCTTCGGCGCCTCGGACGGCCTGTCACCGGATCCGCCGGAGTCGCCGGATCCGCCGGAGTCACCGGATCCGCCGGACCCGCCCGGGCCGCCGAAGGGGCCGCCCTCCTCGCCGGTGCCGCCCCGGCCGTCCGGCCCCTGCCGGGACCCGGCACGGCCGTCCTTGCCGCCGACGTCGTTGACCAGCGCGTACACACCTACGCCGATGCTCGCCAGCACCGCGGCCGCCACCGTGACGGCGATGCCGGTACGCAGGCCGCGGCGCGCCGGAGCCGGCGGGCGGCCGGGATGTCCGGGGTACGCCGGATATCCCGGGTGTCCCGGATACCCCGGGTGGGCCGGGTACCCCGGGTGGGCCGGGTACGGCCCGGGGACCGCCTGCTGCGCCGGGGGACCCCACACGGCGGCCGACCCGACGGGACGGGTCTGGTCCGTCCATGCCCTACCGTCCCACCAGCGCTCGGTGGCGGGGCCCTCACTTGTCTGCCCGGGGTCGGGGTACCACCCGGGAGGAGTCACCTGCGTCATGTCCCTACCGTATGAGGCGTCGGTGAAAGAGCGATGAGAGGACCCCGGTCCCGTTCCCCGCGCCATCCCCACTACCGCGGGTCACCCGACTACGCAACAGGTGCCGGGACGGCCCGCCGCATCGGCCCCTCGGGTACTACGCTCGAAGTCTGCATGCCGTCTGGCGACTTGGGGAGGTAGCGGGATGACGGAGGTACGGCCGGGCACGGCCGCCTCGGCCTCGCTGTGGGAGCGTGACGAGGAACTCACCGCCGTCGTACGCGCGATCGACGTCCTGTGCGCCGACCGCGCGTCCTCGGGAGGACTGCTGGTCCTGGAGGGCGAGGCCGGTCTGGGCAAGACCGCCCTGCTGACCGAGGCCCGCCGCATCGCCGGAGAACGCGGCTGCGCGGTGTGGTCGGCGCGCGGCGGCGAGACCCTGCGCTCCGTCCCCTTCAACGTGGTACGGCAGTTGCTCCAGCCCGCGTTCCTGTCGCTGATGCCCGAGGAGGCCCGCGAATACCTCGGCGACTGGTACCACGTCGCCGGCCCCGCACTCGGCATCGCGGAACCCCGGGACGGGCAGGCCGACCCGCAGGGCGTGTGCGACGGACTGGTCGCCGCCGTGCGCCGCCTGGCCAAGCGCGAGTGGCCGCTGGTGCTGCTGATCGACGACGCCCACTGGGCCGACGTGGAGACCCTGCGCTGGCTCGCCGCGTTCGCCGAGCGCCTCGAGGACCTGCCCGTACTGCTCGTGGTGACCCGCCGGCCCGGCGAGTTCGGCGGCGGGGGCGCCCGGTGCCTGGACGCGGCCGTCGCCGCCGCGGGCGTGCACACCCTGAGTGCCCTGACGCCCGAGGCGACCGCCGGACTCACCCGCACCGCCCTCGGCCCGCACGCCGATGCCCCGTTCTGCCGGGAGGTGTGGGCGGTCACCGGCGGCAACCCGTACGAGACCGTCGAACTGCTCGCCAAGGTGCGCGACAGCGAGCTCGAACCGGTCGAGGCCCGGGCCGCCGAACTGCGCGCCCTGAACCGCTCGGCCCGCGGCGGCGGCCTCGTCGCCCGCCTGGAGGAGCTCGGCATAGACGCCACCCGGTTCGCCTGGGCCGCCGCCGTCCTGGGCACCGGCATCTCCGTGGAGCTCGTCGCCCGGCTGGCCACCATGAACCGCGACGACGCCGAGCGCTGCGCCGAACTGCTGTGCCGCGCCCGCATTCTCACCGAGCCGGACCCGGCGACCGCCCGGGGCGGCGGCGGGGAGCTGGAGTTCGTGCACCCGCTGATCGCCACCGCCGTCTACAACTCCATCCCGGACGCCCTGCGCACCGCCATGCACGGCATCGCCGCCCAGGTCGTCGCCGACTCCGGGCTCGGCGCCGCCGCGGCCTCCCGGCACCTGCTCCAGGTCCACCCGGACGACGACGAGGAACTCGTCGAGCAGCTGCGCCAGGCGGCCCGCGAGCACCTCGCCGTCGGCGCGTCCGACGCGGCCCGCCGCTGCCTGGAGCGGGCCCTGCTGGAGCCGCCGACCCCCAGGACGCACGCGCGCGTGCTCTACGAGCTGGGCTGCGCGACGCTGCTGACCGCGCCCGCCACCACCATCGAGCACCTCCAGCGGGCGCTCGCCATGCCCGGCCTGGACGGCGCCCCCCGCGTGGACGCCGTGTGGCGGCTGTCCCAGGCCCTGCTCCACAACGACCAGCTGGAGGAGGCCGTCCGCACGGTCGAGGCGGAGGCCGCCCGCCACGAACCAGGGCCCACCCGGATGCGGTTGCAGGCCGTGCAGTACATGTGGGAGGGCCTGTACACCGGTGGGACCAGCTCCCCGGACCGCTCCGAGCGGCTCGCCGAACTCGCCTCCGGCTGCACCGGACGCGACAACTCCGAGCGCGCCCTGCTGATCCTGCGCGGCTTCGACGCCATGACCCGCGGCGAGAGCGCCGAGGAAGTCGTCGAGATGTGCGACCGGGCGCTCGTCAACGGCCGCCTCGCACCCGGACTCGGCTGGACCGACACCGAGTGGGGCATCGAACTGCTGCTGATGCTCGCCAGCGCCTACGCCTACTGCGACCGCCTCGACCGCGCCGAAACCCTCTACACCGAGGGCCTGCGCGCCTACGAGGCCGCCGGCTGGAGCGGCGGCCACCTCGCACTCGCCCACGCCTACGTCGGCCTCGGGCACCGCAGGCGCGGCCGGCTGCGGGAGGCGGAGGAGTACCTGCGCGCATCGCTGCGCCTGGCCGAGCGGGTAGGCCGGGGACTGCCCCTGTACTGGACCGCGACCTGCAATCTCGTCGACACCCTGCTCGCCCGCGGCCAGGTCGAGCGGGCCTGGGAGGTCGCCGAGCAGCACGCCTTCGCCCCGCCCTACCCGTCCACCATCGTGCTGCCCGACCCGCGCAGCGTGCGCGGCCGGCTGCTGCTGGCCCTCGGCCGCACCGAGGACGGCATCAACGAACTGGAGGCGGCCGAGAAGGCGGCTGCCGCCCGCGGCCACCAGAACCCGGTGACGGTGCCCTGGGCGTCCGACCTGGCCCACGCGCTCGCCACCGAGGACCCCGGGCGGGCCGGCCGGCTCGTCGCCGACCTCCGCCGCCGGGCCGAGCGGTTCGGCACCGACACCGCCATAGGAGAGGCCCTGCGCTGCGCCGCGGCCCTGGAGACCGGCCAGCGCGCGGTCCGGCTGGCCGCCCAGGCCGTCACCTACCTGGAGGCCTCCCCCTGCCAGTACGAACACGCCGTCGCCCGCGTCGAGTTCGGCATCGTCTCGCGCTCGGCCGCCGAACTGGGCCGGGGCCTGGCACTGGCGCGCTCGTGCGGCGCGGACGGCCTGGCGGAACAGGCCGCGCAACTCCTGGAGTCGGAGCACGAAGTGGCCTAGGGCCGGTCGTCACATTCCCGTCTGCCCCGCGACGCCTGGCACGCTCCCCCGAGCTCTTCGAGCAGGGGGACCCCCAACTCGCCGCACCGGGCGAAAGCCCAAGTACGTCCAGTACGAGGGCTTCCGCCCGGCACTCCCCCAAGCTCTCCGAGCAGGGGGGACCCCCAGAGCACGCACCAGACGCCGCGGGGCCGCCCTTCGGGCGACGACGGGAATGTGACGACAGGCCTGGGCGGGTGGTGGCGGGTCGTTGCAGGTGTCCGGGCGCGTCGTCACTCCTCGCCGGACTCCTCGGCCAGTACCCGCTGGGCCACCGCGAACGCCGAGTTCGCCGCCGGGACCCCGCAGTACACGGCGCTCTGGAGGAGCGCCGCGCCGATCTCCTCGGGGGTGAGCCCGTTGCGACGGGCCGCCCGTACGTGCATGGCCAGTTCGTCGTAGTGGCCGTGTGCGATCAGCGCCGTCAGGGTGATCAGGCTGCGCTCGCGGCGGCTGAGCGTCGGGTCGGTCCAGATCTCGCCCCAGGCGTAGCGGGAGATGAAGTCCTGGAAGCGGGCCGTGAACGGGGTCTGCCGGGCCTGCGCCCGGTCGACGTGCTCATCACCGAGCACCGCGCGGCGCACCTCCATGCCCCGCCGCGGAGCACCGTCGAGGTGGGTGCGCAGCGTGGCCAGGACCGCCTCGGGGCACTGCGCGGGCGCCAGGTGCGAGGCGCCGGGGATCTCCACCAGCGCGGAGCCGGGGACCGCGTCGGCGATCTGCCGCAGATGCGCGGGCGGGGTGGCCTGGTCCTCGCGGCCCGCGACGAGCAGCGTGCGCGCGCCGATCCGAGGCAGCCGGTCGGTCAGGTCGAAGGCGGCCAGCGCGTCGCAGCAGGCGGCGTACGCCTCCGGGTCGGCCTCCCGGTGGTCCCGGACCAGCTCCGGCACGGTGAAGTCACCGGCGAACCACCGGGCGTCGGCGCTCTCGGCCAGCCAGTCCAGCCCGTCCCGCCGGACCCGCTCGGCCCGCTCCTGCCACGCCTTGGCACCGTTGAAGTGGGCCGACGAGCAGATCACGGCGAGCGAGTCGACGCGTTCGGGGTGGTGCACGGCGAGGTGCAGACCCACCGCACCGCCCAGCGACACCCCGGCGTACGCGAACCGTTCGATGCCGAGTGAGTCGGCGAGCGCCAGCACCAGGCCGGCGAGGTCGCCGACGGTCGCGCCGGGCCCGATCAGCCCGGCCGGCGAACCCCCGTGCCCGGGCAGGTCCCAGCGGACCACCCGGTGGGAGATCGCCAGCTCGGGTGCGACCTTGTCCCACAGCGCGTACGACGTACCGAGGGACGGCCCGAGCAGCAGCGGGGGAGCGGAGGCGGGGCCTTCGAGAAGGTGGTGCAGAGTCAACGTCGCTCCAGGGCACGGTCGGTGAGGGCTCCGGCGGAGCCGGTGTAACGGGCCGGGTCGGTGAGCTCGCCCAGGTCCACGTCCTTCAATTCAATCTGCTCGGAAAGGAGTTCACCAAGGTCCCGGTTCTCGGTGCAGGTGCGCCGGGCGAGTTCGGTGAGCAGTTCCTTCGCGCGGGCACGGCCGAGTACGGGTGCCAGCTCGGCCGACAGCCGCTCGGAGACGATCAGCCCATGGGTCAGCCCGAGATGGGCGCGCATCGCGTCCGCGTCCACCCGCAGCCCCTCGGTCAGCTCCGCGGCGTCGCGGGCCGCGCCGCCGACGAGTCGCAGCAGCTCCCGCAGCGGCTCCCACTCGGCGTGCCAGGCGCCGGGCGGCCGTTCGTCCTGCGCCGCCAGGGACCCGTAGAGGATGGCCGCGAGCTGTGGGGCACGCCGGGCGGCGGCCGCGATCAGCGTGGACCGTACGGGGTTCGCCTTGTGCGGCATGGCGGAGGAACCGCCGCCGCTGCCCTCGGCGAGCTCGGCGGTCTCCGTGCGGGTCAGGACCAGCACGTCGGCGGCGATCTTGCCCAGCGTCCCGGCGGCGAAGGCGAGGCATCCGGCGAGGTCGGCGACCGGCGTGCGCAGCGTGTGCCAGGGCAGCAGCGGTTCGCACAGGCCCAGT
This sequence comes from Streptomyces sp. NPDC001292, assembly GCF_042896465.1. NCBI lineage: Bacteria > Bacillati > Actinomycetota > Actinomycetes > Kitasatosporales > Streptomycetaceae > Streptomyces > Streptomyces sp. NPDC001292. The sequence continues at coordinate 32,398 of NZ_JBIAXG010000024.1, read as the reverse complement.
TCGAGGGCGTAGGCGGTGACGAGCGCGGTCGCGTCCTCGGCGCCGTACGCGGAGAAGGCCGCCAACGTCCCCGCAGCGCCCCCGAGTTGGACGGGCAGGGAGTCCCGCACCCGGGTCAGGCGGTCCCGGGCGTCCAGCACCAGCGACCGCCACCCGGCCGCCTTCAGGCCGAACGTCGTCGGCACGGCGTGCTGGGTCAGAGTCCGGCCCGGCATCACCGTGTCGCGGTGCGCGGCGGCCGTCCGGGCCAGCGCCTGTTCGGTGCGGGCCAGGTCGGCCAGGGCCAGTTCCAGGGTGCGCACGGCGACCAGCATGGTCGCCGTGTCCATGATGTCCTGGCTGGTCGCGCCCAGGTGGACGCAGGGGCCGTACTCCTCGCCCACGGCCTCGGTGAGGTCGGCGACCAGCGGGATGACCGGGTTGCCGCCGCCGCGGGCGCGCTCCGCGAGCGCGGACACGTCGAAGCGGCCCGGATCGGCCGCCCGGGTCACCGCCTCGGCCGCCCGGCCCGGGACGAGGCCGAGCGCGGCCTGGGCCCGGGTGAGCGCCGCCTCCGCGTCGAGCAGGGCCCGCAGATAGGCGGAGTCGCTCGTCGCGGACGCGGCGGGGGAGCCGGCCCAGCCCGGACCGAGCAGGCCGACGTCGAGACCGGCGGCGGGATCAGCGGCAGGTGATGTCACCGGAACTCCAGGAAGACCGTCTCGCCCTCGCCCTGAAGGCGGATGTCGAAACGGTATGCCCCGCTGTCCTCCCGTGTGGCGATCAGCGTGCCGCGCCGCTCCTCGTCCAGCCGGCCGAGCAGCGGGTCGGCGGCCAGCGCGGCCTCGTCACCGGGCAGGTAGATCCGGGTGAACAGGTGCACGAGCAGCCCGCGCGCGAACACGCACACGCTGAGGTAGGGGGCGTTCCGTCCGCGTGCGCCCGGTCGCAGCGTCCGCGCGTACCAGTGGCCGTCGGCATCGGTCTGGATGCGGCCGAAGCCGGTGAACTCCACACCGTTGCGGCCCAGGTGGTCGCCGAAGGCCGGGTCGCGCCGCATCGAGCCGTCGACGGCCGGCAGGTTGCCGTCCGGGTCGGGCCCCCACACCTCCACCAGGGCGTCCGGCAGGGGCCGCCCCTCGCCGTCGTACACGTATCCGTGCACGGTGACGGTGTCCGGGTGCCCCAGGGGCGCGATCTCCTCGCCGCCGCGGAAGGGGAGCGCGTAGCCGTAGAAGGGGCCCACCGTGTGCGACGGAGTGGGCAGCACGTTCTCGGGGCTGCTCGTGTCGATCTTCGTCATGGCAGGTCAGCGTCCTTCTTAGGTCCAGGTGGCGTGCGGGCCGTCCAGCACGATGTCCCAGTGGTAGCCGAGCGAGAACTCCGGCACCGACAGGCTGTGGTCGTAGGTGGCGACCAGCCGCTGCCGGGCCGCGTCGTCCGTCACGGACTGGAGGATCGGGTCGTACGGGAACAGCGGGTCGTTCGGGAAGTACATCTGCGTCACGAGCCGCTGCGTGAACGCCGTGCCGAAGACCGAGAAGTGGATGTGGGCCGGACGCCAGGCGTTGACGTGGTTGCGCCACGGGTACGGCCCCGGCTGGATGGTGGTGAACCGGTAGAAGCCGTCCCCGTCGGTCAGCGTGCGGCCGACGCCGGTGAAGTTGGGGTCCAGCGGGGCGTCGTGCTGCTCGCGCTGGTGGGCGTAGCGGCCCGCCGAGTTGGCCTGCCAGATCTCGACGAGCTGGCCGCGCACGGGCCGCCCGTCGCGGTCGAGCAGCCGCCCGGAGACGGTGATCCGCTCGCCGATCGGCTCCCCCGTGTGCTGACGGGTGAGGTCGTTGTCGATCCCGGTGATGTCCCGCTCGCCGAACGCGGGCGAGGACAGCTCGACCAGCTCCGGGTCCTTGCTGACGTCGATGGCGACCAGCGGCCGCTCGGGGTGGCGCAGCACCGAGGAGCGGTACGGCGCGTAGCCGCGGCGCGGATGGTGCTCGACCGGGGCGCCGTCGGCGACGCGCTTCTCGTACGCGGCGTGTTCGGCGGCGATCTCCTGGTCGATGTCGTGCTGAGTGAGAGCCATGGGGTTTCCTAGCGTTCGAGGACGAGGGCGAGGCCCTGGCCGACGCCGATGCAGAGGGTGGCGACGCCGGTGCCGCCGCCCTTGCGGGCGAGCTGGTGGGCGACGGTGCCGGCGAGACGGGCGCCGGAGGCGCCGAGCGGATGGCCCAGGGCGATGGCGCCGCCCTGCGGGTTGAGGATGCCGGGGTCGAACTCCGGCCACTCGGCCAGGCAGCCCAGGACCTGGGCGGCGAAGGCCTCGTTGAGTTCCAGCACGTCGAGGTCGGCGAAGGTCCGGCCGGCCTTGGCGAGGGCCCGGTTGACGGCTTCGACGGGGGCGAGGCCGAAGTAGTGCGGGTCGGTGGCGCTCACACCGCCGGCGGAGATCCGGGCCAGGGGTTCCCGGCCGGTGGCCTTCAGGCCCTTCTCGTCGGTGAGGAGCAGGGCGGCGGCGCCGTCGTTCAGCGGGGAGGCGTTGCCCGCGGTCACCGTGCCTCCCCCAGCCTCCGGCCCGGGGGACCCCCATCCCGCTTCGCTCGCCGTGCGGAACGACGGCTTGAGCTTGGCCAGCGCCGCCAGGGTCGTGTCCGGGCGTACGGACTCGTCGGCGGTGAGGACGACCGGGTCGCCCTTGCGGCGGGGGACCGGCACGGGGGCCAGTTCGGCGTCGAACAGGCCCTCGGCCTGAGCCCTGGCCGCCTTCTGGTGGGAGGAGAGGGCGAACTCGTCCTGCTGCTCGCGGCTGATCTTGTGCTTCTCGGCGATCAGTTCGGCCGACTCACCCAGCGGGACGGTCCACTGCGGGTCCATCCTGGGGTTGACCATGCGCCAGCCGAGGGTGGTCGAGTACAGCTCGGCGTGTCCGGCCGGGAACGGCCGGTCGGACTTGGGCAGCACGTAGGGGGCGCGGGTCATGGACTCCACACCGCCCGCCACGGCGATCGAGGCGTCGCCGACGGCGATGGCGCGGGCCGCCTGGATCACCGCCTCCAGGCCGGAGGCGCACAGCCGGTTGACAGTCACGCCCGGCACGGAGGTGGGCAGGCCGGCGAGGAGGCCGGCCATGCGGGCGACGTTGCGGTTCTCCTCCCCGGCGCCGTTGGCGTTGCCGAAGTAGACGTCCTCGATCCGGACGGGGTCCAGGCCGGGCGTGCGGGCGAGGAGTTCGCGGATGGCGTGGGCGGCGAGGTCGTCCGGGCGCACCGGCGCCAGGGCGCCGTTGTAGCGGCCGATCGGGGTGCGCACCGCGTCGACCAGGTAGACGTCCTTCACAGCAGGTCCTTTGCGACGGTCAGTTTGGCGTCGGTCCTGGCGGTGACCTCGTCGACGCCGACGCCGGGCGCGGTCTCGACGAGGACGAGTCCGTCGTCGGTGACGTCGAGGACGCCGAGGTCGGTGATGATCCGGTTCACGCACGCCTTGCCGGTCAGGGGCAGCGCGCACTGTTCGAGGATCTTCGGGGAGCCGTCCTTGGCGGTGTGGGTCATCACCACGATGACCGTGCGGGCGCCGTGGACGAGGTCCATCGCCCCGCCGATGCCGGTGATCATCTTGCCCGGGATGGCCCAGTTGGCCAGGTCACCGCCGGCGGAGACCTGCATGGCGCCGAGCACGGCGACGTCGATGTGCCCCCCGCGGATCATCCCGAAGGACAGGGCCGAGTCGAAGAAGGAGGCGCCGGACAGGACCGTCACGGTCTCCTTGCCCGCGTTGATCAGGTCCGGGTCGACCTGGTCCTCGGTGGGGTAGGGACCGGTGCCGAGAATGCCGTTCTCCGACTCCAGGACCACCTCCACGCCGTCGGGCAGGTAGTTCGGGATCAGCGTCGGCAGACCGATGCCCAGGTTGACGTACTGGCCGTCCTCGAGTTCGCGCGCGGCGCGGGCGGCCATCTCTTCACGCGTCCAGGCCATCAGTCGTTCACCGTTCCTCGTGCCGAAGGCGCGGAAATCGTGCGCTGTTCGATCTTCTTGTCCGCCGCCTGCTCCGCGGTCAGCGCCACCACGCGCTGGACGAAGACGCCCGGCAGGTGCACCGCGTCCGGTTCGATCTCACCCGGTTCGACGAGTTCCTCGACCTCCGCGACGGTGACCCTGCCCGCCATCGCGGCCAGCGGGTTGAAGTTCCGGGAGGACTTGTTGAACACCAGGTTCCCGTGCCGGTCGCCCTTCGCCGCGCGTACCAGGGCGAAGTCGGTCCGGATCCCGCGCTCCAGCACGTACCGGGTGCCGTCGAACTCGCGGACCTCCTTCGGCGGCGAGGCCAGGGCCACTCCGCCCTGCCCGTCGTACCGCCACGGCAGCCCTCCCTCGGCCACCTGCGTGCCCACGCCCGCCGGGGTGTAGAAGGCGGGGATCCCGGCCCCGCCGGCCCGCAGCCGCTCGGCCAGCGTGCCCTGCGGGATCATCTCCACCTCCAGCTCCCCGGCCAGATACTGGCGGGCGAACTCCTTGTTCGCGCCGATGTAGGAGCCGGTCACCCGCGCGATCCGTCCCGCGGCCAGCAGGACCGCCAGGCCGGACTCCATCGCGCCGCAGTTGTTGGAGACCACCGACAGCCCGCCCACCCCGCGCTCGTACAGCGCCTGGATCAGCACGTTCGGCACACCGCTCAGCCCGAAACCGCCCACCGCGAGTGACGCGCCCTGCGGCACATCGGCCACGGCCTCCACGGCTGTGGCGACCACCTTGTCCATCGAATCACGCCTCATCTCCGCCGAGCGTTCAGCAACCGCAGATAGTCAGGGCACTGACTATTTCGCGTTCCCTCACGCTGCCACTTGGGGCGTGCGCGAGTCAATACCGGCTTGACCAGGACGAGCAGGCCGATCGAAGCGCCGGAGGACCCGTGGCGGACGGGCGGCTCGCGGGCGGTATCGTTCAGTGCACCTACAGAACTCCACGGACACACGACGGACCGATGCGAGGAGCGCACATGGGCGCGGTGGACCTCTCGACCCACCCCGGGCATCTGGCCCGGCGGTTGCAGCAGGCGCACTACCTGCTGTGGAACACGATGGTCTCCGAGGAGATCACCTCGCCGCAGTTCGCGGTCCTGAACGTGCTCGTCGCCGAGCCGGGTCTCGACCAGCGCACGGTGGGGGAGCGGGTGGGCCTCGACCGGTCCACCATCGCCGAGGTGATCAGCCGACTCGGCCGTCGCGGGCTGCTCGACAAGGTGCGTGACCCGCAGGACGGCCGCCGTTTCCTGCTGCGGCTGACGGCGGAGGGGGAGCGCACCCACCGGAGGCTCACCGTGCGCACGGCCCGGATGAACCAGGTCTTCCTGGGTCCGCTCAGCGCCGAGGAGCAGGCCCTCTTCTTCGACCTCATCCGGCGGGTCGCGGACGCGGCCGAGGGACTGCGCCATCCGGCGGAACCCCTCGCCGCGCAGCCCTGATCGTGTCCGCCGCCGTCCCCGGTCACCGTCCGCAGGTCATCGCTGCGCGGCGAAGACCACCCAGACCTGGCCCCGGGCGAAGTTCACGTCCGTGCCGTCGGCGGCAGTGAACCGCGTGCCGCCCGCGGCGCTCGGGCGCTTCCAGGTGGCGTCGTACACCCGCCCGTCGCGCAGTACCTCCGCCTTCCCCGAACCGACGGTCTCGGTGTACGGGGTGTAGTTGCCGAGCGCGTCGTGCAGGTCCGACTTGCGTACCTTCACGTGCTGCACCACGACCGTCGAGGGCACCACCTGTTCGCCGCTGGTCGTGACGGTCTGGCGGCCGTCCATCGCCACCTTCCAGCCGTGCCGCCCCGCGGACCAGGTGAAGGTGAACCGGGCCGCCGGGTAGCGGACCGTGTGCGAGGTCTCGGCGCGGCCGCCCGCGGGCGCCGGGCCGTAACGGAACCCGGTGGTCAGCGCGTTCGCTCCCGGGGCGGAGCCGAGGAGCTTGTTCGGGCGCAGGTAGAGGTTGTGCGGGGACGGCTTGGCGGTGCCCCGGAAGTACGCGTCGGGCTTGTTGTCGGGCGTTTTCGGGGACAGCGGGGCGGCCTCGATCAGCGGCAGCAGTTTGTGCTGGGCGCCGGAGAAGGCGAGCGTGGGACGGTCGAACTGGCGCAGCAGTTCGAGGTCGGACTCGCGCGCGCTGCGCACCGGCCCGACGACCGGGGGCAGCCGGGTGGCGTAGACCGCCATCAGCCGGCTCAGCCCGCCCTCGACCTGTTCCGTGTACACGATGTCGGCGGCGTCCAGACCGGTCTGGGGGCGGGCCGCTCCCACGTTGTCGATCTTGACGGCGAGGACAGGGCCGGCATGCTCCGGACTCGGTGCCGGGCTCTGCGGCAGTTCCCGCACCGGCCCCGGGGTCCGCCCCTTTCCGTTCCGCCCGTCCTCGATCGTGCCGTGCCGCGCCGTGCAGCCCGTCGTCAGGGTGGCCGTCGCCACGGCGGCCAGCAGCGCCACCGCCGAGGCGACGCACCGCACCCGCGCGCTTCGTCCCATGTCCACCGTTCATCCCCCGTCTCCGCGCTGCTGCTTTTGGTTGTGTGTTTATCCGCTCATCGGTGGCCATACCCGCTCGGTTCTGATCGGGCGCGACCTACTGGGCCGATCGGCCCAATGAGCCGGCCGGCGGTTCGGCGGGTCGGGCCCCGGGTACCCGGGCGCGGCACAGGAGAGGCAGAACGACGGAGGGAGCGCGCCGCGATGAAGGCAGTGACCTGGCAGGGCAAGCGCGACGTTCGGGTGGACGAGGTCCCCGACCCGAAGATCCAGGAGCCGACGGACGCCGTCATCCGGATCACCTCGACCGGCCTGTGCGGCTCCGATCTGCACCTCTACGAGGTGCTCACGCCGTTCATGACACCGGGCGACATCCTCGGCCACGAGCCCATGGGCATCGTGGAGGAGGTCGGCGCCGAGGTGCCGAACCTCAAGCGCGGCGACCGGGTGGTCGTACCGTTCCAGATCTCCTGCGGCCACTGCTTCATGTGCTCCGCGGGCCTGACGACCCAGTGCGAGACCACCCAGGTCACCAGCGAGGGCATGGGTGCCGCCCTGTTCGGCTACACCCGCCTGTACGGCGCCGTGCCGGGCGCCCAGGCCGAGTACCTGCGCGTCCCACAGGCCCAGTTCGGCCCGATCAAGCTCCCCGAGGGCCCGCCCGACGACCGGTTCCTCTACCTCTCGGACGTGCTGCCGACCGCCTGGCAGGCGGTCGCCTACGCCGATGTGCCGCGCGGCGGGAGCGTGGCCGTACTCGGTCTCGGCCCCATCGGCGACATGGCGTGCCGGATCGCCAAGGCCCGCGGCGCCGAGCGGGTGTTCGGCGTGGACCTGGTCCCGGAACGGCTGGCCCGGGCGCGCCGGCGGGGCGTGGAGACGTACGACCTGCGCGGCTTCGACAACGAGAAGGAACTGGTCGCGGCCATCCGCGACGAGACACAGGGACGCGGGCCCGACGCCGTGATCGACGCGGTCGGCACCGAGGCGCACGGCAGCGCGGCCGCCCGTCTCGTCCAGCAGGCCGCGGCAGCGCTGCCGCACGTCCTGAGCGGACCGCTCGCGGAACGCTTCAGCGTGGACCGGCTCGCCGCCCTGCACACCGCCATCGAACTGGTGCGCCGTGGCGGCACGCTCTCCCTGAGCGGCGTCTACGGCGGCACCGCCGACCCCATGCCGATGCTCACGCTCTTCGACAAGCAGATCCAGATGCGCATGGGCCAGGCCAACGTCCGCCGCTGGACCGACGAGATCATGCCCTACCTGACGGACGAGGACCCGCTGGGCGTCGACGACTTCGCCACGCACCGGCTGCCGCTGTCGGACGCCCCGCACGCGTACGAGATGTTCCAGCGCAAGCAGGAAGGGGCCGTGAAGGTGGTCATGCAGCCGTGAGCGCGTGCGGCCCCGTCCGGGTCAGGGAGTGGGCCGCCTCGTACGGGCTCAGGGGTGGGCCGCCTCGTACGGGCTCGGGCTCGTACGGGCTCAGGGGCGGGAGCCGAAGACCTCCGCCAGGTCGTAGCGGACCGGCTCCTCCAACTGGGCGTAGGTGCAGCTCTCCGGCGCGCGGTCCGGGCGCCAGCGGCGGAAGCGGGCCGTGTGCCGGAACCGTGCCCCGTTCTCCATGTGGTCGTAGGCCACCTCGGCCACCCGCTCCGGCCGCAGGGGCACCCAGGACAGGTCCTTCTTCCCCGACCAGCGGCTGGGCGCGCCGGGCAGCCGGGCCGCCTCGTGGGCCGCCTCGTCCGACCAGGCCGCCCACGGGTGCCCGGTCACGTCGTCCATCCGCAGCGGCTCCAGCTGCTCGATCAGCTCGGCGCGCCGCTTCATCGGGAACGCGGCGGACACGCCGACGTGTTGCAGGGTGCCCCGGTCGTCGTACAGGCCGAGCAGCAGCGAGCCGACGACCGGGCCGCTCTTGTGGTGGCGGTACCCGGCGACCACCACGTCCGCCGTGCGCTCGTGCTTGACCTTGAACATGGCCCGCTCGTCCTGGAGATAGCGCAGCCCCAGCGGCTTGGCGACGACGCCGTCCAGGCCCGCCCCCTCGTACCGCTCGAACCACCGCCGGGCCACCTCGATGTCGGTCGTGGCGGGTGCCACGTGCACCGGAGCGGTGACCCCCGCCAGCGTCCGGACCAGCAGCGCGCGCCGGTCGGACAGGGGCACCTCCAGCAGTGACTCGCCGTCCAGGGCGAGCAGGTCGAAGGCCACGAAGGAGGACGGGGTCCTCTCGGCCAGCATCCGTACCCGGGAGTCGGCCGGGTGGATCCGCTCGGTCAGCGCGTCGAAGTCCAGCCGGCCCTCCCGTGCGATCACGATCTCCCCGTCCAGCACGCACCGCTCGGGCAGCCGCTCCTTGAGCGCCTCGACCAGCTCGGGAAAGTACCTGGTCAGCGGCTTTCCCGTGCGGCTGCCGAGCTCGACCTCGGCGCCGTCGCGGAACACGATCGCCCGGAATCCGTCCCACTTCGCCTCGTACTGCATGTCCGGCGGGATCCTCGACACCGACTTGGCGAGCATCGGCTTCACGGGCGGCATCACCGGCAGGTCCATGCCTAGATTCTGCGCGCCCGAGCGCGTGCTCGCCCGGTGTGCGAGGCGTGCGCGCTGCCCCTACCGTGGCTCGCATGGGCGATGCGGTGGAACTGGAGGTGGGCGGCCGGACCGTACGGCTGTCCAGCCCGGACAAGGTCTTCTTTCCCGAGCGCGGATTCACCAAGCTGGACGTCGCCCGGTACTACCAGGCCGTCGCCCCCGGCATCCTGCGCGCCCTGCGCGACCGCCCCACCACCCTGGAGCGCTACCCGGACGGCATCACCGGCGAGTGGTTCTTCCAGAAGCGGGCGCCCAAGGGCATGCCCGCGTGGATCCCCACCGCCCACATCACCTTCCCCAGCGGCCGCAGCGCCGACGAGATGTGCCCCACCGAGGAGGCCGCCGTGGTGTGGGCCGCCCAGTACGGCACGCTCACCTTCCACCCCTGGCCGGTGCGCCGCGACGACGTCGACCACCCCGACGAACTGCGCATCGACCTCGACCCCCAGCCCGGCACCGACTTCGCCGACGCAGTGCGCGCCGCCCACGAACTGCGGTCCGTGCTGGAGGAGTTCGGGGGGCTCCGCGGCTGGCCCAAGACCTCCGGCGGACGCGGTCTGCATGTGTTCGTGCCGATCCAGCCGCGCTGGACCTTCACCCAGGTACGGCGCGCCGCGATCGCCGTGGGCCGGGAGATGGAACGCCGGATGCCCGAGCACGTGACGATCAAGTGGTGGAAGGAGGAGCGCGGCGCCCGCGTCTTCCTGGACTACAACCAGACGGCCCGCGACCGCACCATCGCCTCCGCCTACTCCGTGCGCCCCCGCCCCCACGCCCCCGTCTCGGCGCCCCTGCGCTGGGAGGAGGTCGGCGTCGCCCGGCCCGAGGACTTCGACGTGGCCACCATGCCGTCCCGGTTCGCCGAAGTCGGCGACGTGCACGCCGACATGGACGACCACGCCTTCTCCCTGGAGGCCCTGCTGGAGCTGGCAACCCAGGACGAGCGCGACCACGGCCTCGGCGATCTGCCCTACCCGCCCGAGTACCCGAAGATGCCCGGCGAGCCGAGGCGCGTCCAGCCGAGCCGGGCCAAGAAGCAGGGCCCGGCCGCCGGCTGAGTCCGCCGGCACCCCGGTGGGAGGTGCGCTGCCGCGGGGCGAGAGCGCACCGTGCGTCAGGACATCGAGGAGATGGGCCGGCTGATGGCCCGCCTCCTGCTGCGCGGCATCGACGGGCACGACGCCGGTGCCGGGGTGGGCGGCGGGCCGCGCAGTGTCGTCCTGCCGACCACACTCGTACGGCGCGCGTCCGCGTGAGACCAGCCGGGCCCCCGTCACCGCCTCACGTCTGCGGCGGGGTGCTCCTGATCACCGCGAAGCGGGCGCCGTAGGGGTCGGCGAGTCTGGCGATACGGCCGACTCCCGTGACGTCGGTGGCGGGCACCCGGACCGTGCCGCCGAGTTCCTCGGCCCTGGCCACCGTCGCGTCCGTGTCCGGGACCTCGAAGTACGGCAGCCAGTACGCGCCCGTCTTCGCCTCGGTCGGGTCGTCGGAGAGGGCCACGATGCCGCCGAACATGGCGTCCTCGCCGCCCTCGGCGGGGTTCACGCACGTGTAGGTGCCGCCGGGGAAGGGCACCGCGGAGGTCTCCAGGCCCAGCACCTTGTTGTAGAACGCGGCCGCCGCGGCGATGTCCGCCGTGTACAGCTCGACCCAGCACAGCGAGCCCGTCTCGCCGGCCACGTCCACGCCCTTGATCCGCCCCGGCTGCCAGATGCCGAACGGCACGCCCGCCTTGTCGGCGAGGATCGCCATGTGGCCCTCGCCCATCACGTCCATGGGCTGGACCAGCACGGTGCCGTGCGCCTCCTCGGCGGTCTTGGCGGTCGCCGCCGCGTCGGCGCTCTGGAAGTACACGGTCCAGGAGGGCGGCCCCTGCTCCGGCGTGGTCTGCATCCCGCCGGCCACCGTCCTGCCGCCGAGCTGGAAGAAGCCGTAGCCACCTGCCTGGGGCCCCGCCGACTGGAACCGCCAGCCGAAGAGAGCGCCGTAGAAGGAGCCGGCGCCGTCGATGTCGGGGGTACCGACGTCGATCCAGTTCGGAGCGCCGTTGACGAAACGGGTGGTGAGCATCCTTGCCCTCCTTCGAAGGAGCCCGACTGTCTGCACTGCCGAGTCTGTCACCGCCCACTAACAACCGCCGCCGCAACACGACGGCCCCGCGCGCCGACGGCACCGGGCAGCGACGGCCACCCTGGGGTACGGCCCCTGCCTGCGCTGCGGGGCTGCGGGGCTGCGCGGGAGCGGCGAGGGCTGGGCTGGGGGGCGAGGTTGCCGATCGGGTTCGGGGCTGCTGCCCCGGTCGGCAGCGGTGGTCGCGAGGTTGCCCGGTCGCGGTCGTTGTCCCGGCTCCTGGCGGCGCCCCGATCGCCTTGTGCCGGTCGCGGCGGTTGCCCCTTGCGGTCACCGTCTGGCGACGGTGGCCCACCTGGGGCGTGGTTGTCGCGAGGCGAGGGCCGGCCCGGGGGGGCGAGGGTGCCGATCGGGTTCGGGGCTGCTGCCCTGCTCGGCAGCGGTGGTCGCGTGGCAGCCCGGGGGACGCGGCCATCAATCCGGCTCGCGGCCGTCTGCCCTGGTCATGCTCTTCAACCGGTCGCGCGCCGCTCCCTCCCGCGGCGGTCGCCCCGCTGACGTGGTCACCCGGCCACGGTGGTGGACCTGATGACGGCGGTCACCCGGCCACGGCGGGGGACCCGCTGACGGCGGTCGTCTTGCCGCGGCGGTCGCCCAGCCACTGTGGTGGGCCCGGTGGGCGTCGTTCCCGATGCGCGGAGTCCGGGCGTGTTTCGGGGTGTTCCGCGTGCCGCCGTGCGTCCGAGTGGCCGTGAAGTCATCATCGGGGCGGTGCGGCGGGCGGCCGTGGGCCGCGTTGATCCGGTGTTGAGTGAATGTTTCGCGCCGCCCGGCACGATGCCGTTCATGCACTTCGAGACGACCACCCCGGCCGGCATCGCCTGGCAGGACCAGGCCCTGTGCGCGCAGACCGGAGCCGACTTCTTCTTCCCCGAGCCGGGCAGCTCGGTACGTGAGGCGAAGCGCATCTGCGGGATGTGCGAGATGCGCTCGGCCTGCCTGGAGTACGCGCTCGCGAACGACGAGCGCTTCGGCGTCTGGGGCGGCCTGTCCGAGAAGGAACGGCAGGCCCTGGGGCGGACCGGGCAGTCCGCCCCGTGCGCGAACGGCTGATCAGGTGATCAGGCGCCGGCCCGCGCCGCCAACCGCGCCCGGCGCGCGGCGAGCCGCTCGTCGAACTTGACCGCCTCCGCGTTCAGCCTGCCCATGAACAGGCCCAGCTCCTCCTGCGCCTGGAGGCCCTCGGGGCCGAGGCCGTCCATCTCCAGGACCTTCAGGAAGCGCAGCACCGGTTGGAGCACGTCGTCGTGGTGGATGCGCAGGTTGTAGACCCCGCCGATGGCCATCTGCGCCGCCGCCCGCTCGAAACCGGGGATGCCGTGACCGGGCATGCGGAAGTTGACCACCACGTCCCGCACCGCCTGCATGGTCAGGTCGGGCGCGATCTCGAAGGCCGCGTTGAGCAGGTTGCGGTAGAAGACCATGTGCAGGTTCTCGTCGGTCGCGATGCGCGCCAGCATGCGGTCGCAGACCGGGTCGCCGGACTGGTGCCCGGTGTTGCGGTGCGAGATACGGGTGGCCAGCTCCTGGAAGGCGACGTACGCGACCGAGTGCAGCATCGAGTGCCGGTTGTCGGACTCGAAGCCCTCGCTCATGTGCGCCATCCGGAACTGCTCCAGCTTGTCCGGGTCCACCGCGCGCGAGGCGAGCAGGTAGTCGCGCATCACGATGCCGTGCCGGCCCTCCTCGGCCGTCCAGCGGTGCACCCAGGTGCCCCAGGCGCCGTCCCGGCCGAACAGGGTGGCGATCTCGTGGTGGTAGCTGGGGAGGTTGTCCTCGGTCAGCAGGTTGACCACGAGGGCGATCCGGCCGACCTCCGTGACCTTGGACTGCTCCTTGTCCCAGGCCTCGCCGTCCTCGAAGAGACCGGGGAAGTTGCGGCCGTCGCTCCAGGGCACGTACTCGTGCGGCATCCAGTCCTTGGCGACCTTCAGATGCCGGTTCAGCTCTTCCTCGACCACTTCCTCCAGCGCGTACAGCAGCCGCGCGTCGGTCCACGTGGATGGGCTGCCGAGGTGAGGGGAGGTGAGGGTCACGGAAACTCCAGGGGGACGCGCGGGGAAGCGGAGGCGGGCAGGCGGAACTGGAACGAGCCCGGCGAGCGGTGCACGGGAACCTACGGGATCGTAGGCTACGAATCCGTAGGTTACGAATCCGTAGGTTAAGTTCGGCGTAAAGGTGGCTGATCAGACGGGTGCCGCAAAGAAGTTGACGGACGCCCAGAGCAGCCTCAGGACCGCAGGTCCTGGGGCTGGAACAGGCACCGCCCGCCTCGTCACGGGTACAACTCCCGGAGCCGCACCGAGAGGCACGTTACACAGCCTTCGAGCTTCTCGAACTCGCCGATGTCCACCACGACCGGCTCGAAGCCGAGGTCGCCCAGCAGTTCCGCCGTCTTCGGCGCGCTCGCCGCCATCAGCAGCCTGTCGCCGCCGAGCAGCACCACATGGCTGCCGGACTCCTCCGGCACCGGCAGGAAACGCGGGTACAGCGACGGCGTGTCCACCTTCGGGACGTTCCCGATGACCGTCCCGTCGGGCAGCGCCGTCACCGCCGACTTCAGGTGCAGCACCTTGCTCACCGGTACGGCCACGACCCGCGCCCCCAGCGGCTCGAACACCGCCCGCAACTGCTGCACCCCGGCCGCGTTGGTGCGCCCGCCGCGGCCGACGTAGACCGTGTCGCCGACCTTCAGCACGTCCCCGCCGTCCAGCGTGCCCGGCTCCCAGACCCAGTTCACCGAGCAACCCAGACGGGCCACGGCCTGCTCCACCCCGGCGGTCTCGCCGCGCCGGGACCGGGCGCCCGGACGGGTGATCAGGGCGACGTTCCGGTACACGACGACGGTGTCCTCCACGAACACCGCGTCGGGGCAGTCGTCGGCCGGTTCGACCTCGACCGTCTCCCAGCCGTGCCCCCGCAGCGCCTCGACGTACGCCTCCCACTGCCGCACCGCGAGCCCGACGTCGACCTTCTCCCGCTCCACATGGGTCACCAGCCCTTCGGCGAGACGCGGACCGGGGTGGCGGACGAGGGCCTTCTTACTGGGCACGAGGGGCCTTTCGGATCAGCGCGTGGGGCGGTTCCCGGCGCGGCCGTGACCGCACCGGGCCGCCATCATGCGACAAGCGTCCGCCCGGGCAAAAGCCCACTGGACGCTGGTGCTGTGACCGGAAGGGTTCACCGGCTCGCGACGCCCGGCACGGCACCTCGCCGCGTTGTCGCATCACCCGAGTACGTCCAGTACGCGGGCGACGCTCCGCCTTGCGACGCTCCCCCACTGCCTGAAGGGCGTGGGAGGTGCCCCCGGCACCGGACGCCGCGAGCTTTGCGGCAAACCTTCCGGTCACAGCACTAGGCGGGATCCGCGATGGACTCCCAGGTGGTTTCCCGCAGTTCTCCTTCCTCCAGCACCAGCCAGCGGGTGATGCCGATGGACTCCAGGAACGGCAGGTCGTGGCTGGCCACGATCAGGGCGCCCTCGTAGGACTCCAGGGCGGTCGTCAGCCGGCGCACGCTCGCCATGTCCAGGTTGTTGGTCGGCTCGTCGAGCATGAGCAACTGCGGCGCGGGCTCCGCCAGCAGCAGCGCGGCCAGCGCGGCACGGAAGCGTTCGCCGCCGGACAGCGTCGCCGCCCGCTGGTCGGCGCGGGTGCCCCGGAACAGGAAGCGGGCGAGCTGGGCCCGGATCCGGTTGTTGGTGGCGCCCGGCGCGAGACGGGCCACGTTCTCGGCCACGCTCAGCTCGCCGTCGAGGAGGTCCAGCCGCTGCGGCAGGAACCGCACCGGCACATGCGCGGCCACCTCGCCCGACACCGGCGGCAGCTCCCCGGCGACGGTGCGCAGCAGCGTCGTCTTGCCCGCCCCGTTGCGCCCGATCAGCGCGACCCGCTCCGGACCGCGCAGGTCGAGACCTCCGTCCACGCGCGCGCCGTACGCGAGTTCCAGATCCCGCAGGGTGAGCACGGTACGGCCCGGCGGTACGGCCGTGTACGGCAGGTCGACGCGGATCTCGTCGTCGTCCCGCACCGCCTCCACCGCCTCGTCGAGCCGCTCCCTGGCCTCGGCGAGCCGCTCCTCGTGCATGATGCGGTGCTTGCCAGCGGACTCCTGCGCCGCGCGCTTGCGCGAACCCATGACGATCTTCGGTTCGCGCTTCTGGTCCCACATCTTCTGGCCGTACCGCTTGCGCCGGGCCAGTTTGACGTGGGCGTCGGCCAGTTCGCGCTGCTGCCTGCGCAGGTCGGCCTCGGCGACGCGCACCATGCGCTCGGCCGCGTCCTGCTCCAGGGCGAGGGCCTCCTCGTACGCCGAGAAGTTCCCGCCGTACCAGGTCACCTGGCCGGAGCTCAGATCGGCGATCTGGTCGACCAGCTCGAGCAGTTCGCGGTCGTGGCTGACCACGACCATCACGCCCGGCCAGGACTCGACGGCCGCGTACAGCCGGCGGCGCGCGTACAGGTCGAGGTTGTTGGTCGGCTCGTCCAGCAGCAGCACGTCCGGCCGGCGCAGCAGCAGCGCGGCCAGCCGCAGCAGCACCGATTCGCCGCCCGAGACCTCGCCGGTGGTGCGGTCCAGGTCGATGCGGCCGAGCCCGAGCTCGCCGAGGGTGACCAGGGCGCGCTCCTCCACGTCCCAGTCGTCGCCGACCGTCTCGAAGTGCTCCTCGGAGACGTCACCGGCCTCGATGGCGTGCAGCGCGGCCCGCTGCGCGGCGATGCCGAGCGCCTCGTCGACCCGCAGCGCGGTGTCGAGCGTGACGTTCTGCGGAAGGTATCCCACCTCTCCGGCGACACGGACGGCACCACCGGTCGGCCCTAGCTCGCCGGCGATCAGCTTCAACAGGGTTGACTTTCCTGAGCCGTTGACGCCGACCAGGCCGGTCCTGCCGGGACCGAAGGCGAGGTCTAGGCCGGTGAACACGGGGCTGCCGTCGGGCCAGGCGAAGGAGAGGGAGGTACAGGTGATGGATGAGGACATGGGCGCCTCGCGATTGCTGGGTGCGGTCAGGGTCGGACGCGTGTGAGACACCGCGGGGCGAGGTCACCGTGTAGGAGGGGGGTCACGGGGCATGAGAAGAGCCCTGGGCCGGATTTCCTTCGGGACGGCTCGGACGCCGAGGTCGCGCGCCACGCACACACCTGACCGGTGCGACGCGGTGCCTCAGGACCTCAGACGAGCAACGTCCTTCTCCAATCGACGGCAACAGGACCGCTGCAAACGGTAGGAGGGGCGGGGACACCTGTCAACGAAATAATGGGTGGCCCGAGCCCCCTCGGAAGGAGGCCCCGTGCCCGACGGTTCGCTCTCGCTCTCGCTGCCCGCCCGGCTCTACCTGCTGGCCTGGGACACCAAGCGGCTGGAGATCACCGGCACCGCCCATCTGCACCACCTGGTCCGGGCCGGCGCCCTTACCGAGCTGGCCCAGCGCGGGCTGCTCGTCGACGACGACGGTATCGCCGCACCCGCCGGCCTGGACGCCGGCACCGGGGACCCGGTGCTCGACGGACTGCTCGAACTCGTCCGGGAATCCCGGCCCCGCCGCTGGAAGACCTGGGTGACGCTGCACGCCCGGACCACCCTCGACGCCTTGCGCGAGCAGCTGGCCGCCGAGGGGCTTCTGCGCGCCGAGCGGCGCCGGGTCCTCGGTGTCCTCCCGTCCGTGGACTACGCCCTGGAGCGCGTCGCCGTCGTGGACGCGCTGCGGGAGGAGGCGCGCCGGGTGCTGGAGGGCCCGCTGCCGGCCGTGGAGGTCTCCGAACGCGAGGCGGCCGTCGTCGCCCTCGCGGCCGCCGCGGAACTGGGCACCCTGGCGCCCGCCAAGGACCGCAGGCGCCACAAGGGGCGCATCGAGGAGCTGACCGAGCGCAGCGGAGCCGCGGCCCCCGCGCTGCGCCGGGTGGTGCGCGAGGTGAGCGCGGCGGTGGTCGTGGCGGCCACGGCGGCGTCCGCCACGGCGGGCGGCTGAGCGGGGGCCGTCAGCAGGTGTCCCGCATCAGCTCCGCCAGATCGTGGTCCAGGTCGAACTGGAGGTGCTCCAGACCGAGCGGCACCAGTTCGCTCGTGGCCTCCAGGAAACGCCGTATCTCACCGCTGCGGACGTGCACCACGGCCGTGCCCTCGGGGGCGTGGAACTCCAGGACGGTGCGGTCGTACCCGTACGGCCGCACCCGTACGTCGCCGTGGCCCTCGGGCTCCCGCAGACCGGCCGCCAGCAGGTCCCGGGCGAAGAGCCAGCAGACCTCCACGCCTTCGAGGGCGGCCGGGGCCGGGAAGGTCATACGGACGGCGAACGGGTCGCGCCGGTCGTAGCGCAGTGTGGCGGGAATGCTGGGCATCCGTGGCGTGGCGGAGACCAGGCGCGCCTCCACGGACTGCTCGATGACGGTGGACAAGGCCTTGCTCCCTTGTGACGGCTGGACGAACCTCCGGGCGGATGAGGCCGGGCACTGGAAGAGACGACGGAAGCCGCTGATCCGTGCACAGGACGAGCGAGTGACCTGCGTCACCGCGTTCATTCCCGGAAGTGACACGGCTCTCGCGTCGCTCGACTGGAGGACTGGATATCGCCCGATATGGCGAATCGATCCAGAATTGCGGGTATCCGTTCCTTGCACAGAGAGGAAGTGAACGGCATGCCACGCGGTTCCAGTTCCAAGCGCGAGCGCCAGTACGAGCACATCAAGCAGAGCGCCCAGGACCGGGGGGAGAACACCGAACGCGCCAAGGAGATCGCCGCGCGCACGGTGAACAAGGAGCGCGCCCGCAGCGGTGAGTCGAAGACCGCCAGTCGCACCTCCATCCAGGACATGTCCTCCGGCAGGCGGGGCGGGCAGCGCTCGGGCCGGGGCTCCGAGGGACCCACCTATGACCAGCTCTACGAGGAGGCCAAGCGGCGCAACATCCACGGCCGCTCGGACATGAACAAGCAGCAGCTGCGGCAGGCCCTGGGTAAAGGCTGACCCCCGCACCGAGCCCGGCGGGCCCGCCTCCGGTCAGGAACGCGGGCCCGCCCCGCCGTGCGTAGCCGCGTGGCCGTACGCTCGGCCCATCATGACGACGACCGTACGCATTCCCGCGGGCTGGCCCGCCACCGAGGAGCAGGCCCGCGCCGTCCAGGACGAGTTGCGTGAACGGGTGGTGCGGGACGAGTCGGGACCGCCGCCCGGGACGGGCCACGTCACGGGGGTCGACGTCGCCTACGACGACGAGCGGGACCTCGTCGCGGCGGCGGCCGTCGTCCTGGACGCGGCCACCCTGCGCGTCGTCGCCGAGGCCACCGCCGTCGGGCGGATCTCGTTCCCGTACGTGCCCGGGCTGCTGGCCTTCCGTGAGATCCCCACCGTGCTCGCCGCGCTGGACGCCCTGCCCTGCCCGCCCGGTCTGGTCGTCTGCGACGGCTACGGACTGGCCCACCCCCGGCGCTTCGGACTGGCGAGCCACCTCGGTGTGCTGACCGGACTGCCGACGATCGGCGTCGCCAAGAACCCGTTCACCTTCGCCTACGGGGATCCGGACACCCCGCGCGGCAGCGCCTCCCCGCTGCTCGCCGGCCCGGACGAGGTCGGCCGCGCCCTGCGCACCCGGGACGGCGTCAAACCGGTCTTCGTCTCTGTCGGCCACCGGGTGACCCTGGACAACGCCTGCGCGCACACCCTCGCACTCACCCCGGCCTACCGCCTCCCGGAGACGACCCGCCGCGCCGACGCCCTGTGCCGCCGCGCCCTGCGCGAGGCGACGGCGGACAGGTCCTAGTGCTGCGACCGGAGAGGTTCACCGGCTCGCGACGCCCGGCACGGCACCTCGCCGCGTCGTCGCATCACCTGCGTACGTCCAGTACGCGGGTGATGCTCCGCCTTGCGACGCTCCCCCACTGCCTGAAGGGCGTGGGAGGTGCCCCCGGCACCGCACGCCGCGACCTTTCCGGTAAACCTTCCCGGTCACAGCACTAGGTGTATTGGCCTGTCGTCACATTCCCGTCTGCCCCGCGACGCCTGGCACGCACTCGCCGCACCGGGGGAAAGCCGAGTACGTCCAGTACGAGGACCTCCGCCCGGCACTCCCCCAAGCTCTCCGAGCAGGGGGCCCAGGGCACGCACCAGACGCCGCGGTGCCGCCCTTCGGGCGACGGCGGGAATGCGGCGACAGGCCTTGGCGGGGCACTGGGCGCGTGTCCGGCTCCGAGGCCCGGTGCCGAGGCCCGGTGCCGAGGCCCGGTTGTGAGTACGCCATCTGAGTATCCGTACGGATGTGGCCACCGGGGCTCATGGGCAGGCTGGGGCGCATGACGACACACCGTTCCCACAAGCCCCTCACCGACCCGGCCCGCCCCGTCGAGCGCGCCGTGAACGCCACCCTGATCCTCGCCGTGCTGGCCGGGCTCGGCTGGATAGGCGGGATGATCTGGACCGTGGCCGAATGGTCGCTGTAGCCCTGCCAGGGGCTAGCGGCTCGTCGCGATCCGGAAGGTGATGCCCGCTCGGCGCAGGCGGTCGATCAGGGCGTCGCCCATGGCCACCGCCGTGGTGACCTGGCCCGCGGTCGGCGGGAGGTCGTCCAGGGCCAGGGCGAGCGCCGACTCGGCGAACATCTTCGCCGTCTCGCCGTACCCCGGGTCGCCGCCCGCGACCTCGGTGAACACCCGCCGTCCGCCGCCCTCGCCCACGAACCGCACCGAGAACCAGCTCCTGGCCCGCCGCTCCTCGCTCGGCCCCTCACCGGGCCGCAGCCGTCCGGACAGCCAGCGCCGGGCGGGCGGTAGTTGGGCGGCGGCCATGACCGCGCCGAGGGCGGCGGCACCGCCGACGGCGACCGGCAGGTGCCGCACGGCCGCGTAGTGGCGGTAGCGGAAGTCCGGGCCGTAACGTTCCAGCACGCGTGCGGAGCTCCGCACGATCTGCGGGTCGATGGTCGGCAGCGGCACCGCCCAGGCGCCCACCTCCGCGGCGAACCGCGGCGCGCCCGCCGGCGTGACCGCCCGCCGCCCCAGCAGTCGCGGCTCGTGCCGCGCCCGGTCCCGCGCCGCGGCCCGTATCCGCAGGGGACGGGCGAACTGGCTGAGCGCCGACGCGAGGGTCCCACCCGAGAAGGCGGCGTCCACCCGGACGAATCCGTCCACGGTCAGCGGTACGCCCTCCGGCAGCTGCCGGACGGTGAAGTACACGCCCAGGTCGGGCGGGACGGAGTCGAAGCCGCAGGCGTGCAGCAGACGTGCCCCGGTCTCGCGCGCGCGTGCGTCGTGCCGGACGTACACCAGGTCCACGAACTCGGGCTCGCCGCACAGGTCCAGGTAGTCCGTTCCGCTGTCGGCGCAGGCGGCGACGAGTTCCTCGCCCACGGCCGCGTACGGGCCCACGGTGGTGGCCAGCACGCGCGCCTGCCGGGCGAGGTCGCGCAGGGAGTCCGGGTCGGCCACGTCCGCGCGCAGCACTCCGACGGACGCACCCGAGGGCAGCCGGTCGCGCAGTTCCTTCAGCCGGTCCTCGCCGCGGCCGGCGATCGCCCAGCGCAGTCCCTCGGGGGCGTGCGCGGCGAGGTACTCGGCGGTGAGCGCCCCCACGAAGCCGGTGGCTCCGAAGAGGACGATGTCGTACGGACGGTCGGAGTTCCTCCGCCTGCTCATGACACTCCTAGCTCTCGCAGCCCGCGCCGCTGTCCGTGGCCGAGGCTAGCGTGAGGAGTGCGGAGTCAGGCGGCGAGGGCCCGGCGGTGACGGTCCGGCGGTGCGGGATACGGCCACCAGGCCACCGGGTACGTCTTCCGGTACGCCCTGGCTAAGCGCTTGCTCGCCGAGGGCTTGTATCCGCTGGAACGCGTTCTTAGCATCATCGGTGTTACATCGGTTGTGTCACAGTGAGGGGACCGGATGGCAACGGCAGAGGGGGCGGGGCGGCAGGGCCCGCTGACCGGTGTGCGCGTGGTCGAGCTGGCCGGCATCGGCCCCGGCCCGTTCGCCGCGATGCTGCTGGCCGACCTGGGCGCCGACGTCGTCCGGGTGGACCGCCCCGGCGGCGCCGGACTCGGCATCGACCCCGCCCATGACATCACCAACCGCAACAAGCGCTCGGTGGTCGTCGACCTGAAGTCCCCAGGCGGCCCCGCCCGCGTCCTCGACCTCGCCGCCCGCGCCGACATCCTCATCGAGGGCTACCGCCCCGGCGTCGCCGAGCGCCTCGGCATCGGCCCCGGGGCCTGCCACGCCCGCAACCCGCGGCTGGTCTACGGCCGGATGACCGGATGGGGCCAGGACGGACCGCTCGCCCCGCGCGCGGGACACGACATCGCCTACATCGCCGTGACCGGCACCCTCGGCATGATCGGTGAACCGGACACGCCGCCGGCCGTCCCCGCCAACCTCCTCGGCGACTACGCCGGCGGCTCCCTCTACCTCGTGGTCGGCGTCCTCGCCGCCCTGCACCACGCGCGCGCGACCGGCACCGGCCAGGTCGTGGACGCCGCGATCGTCGACGGCACCGCCCACCTCTCCACCATGATCCACGGCATGCTCGCCGCCGGCGCCTGGCAGGACCGCCGTGGAGCCAACCTCCTGGACGGCGGCTGCCCGTACTACGGCACCTACGAGACCGCCGACGGCCGGTACATGACGGTCGGCGCCCTGGAGCAGCGGTTCTACGACGAGTTCACCGGACTGCTCGGCCTGGAGGAGCACGCCGGGGCCCGCACCGACCACACTCGCTGGGGGGAACTGCGCGAGGCGGTCGCCGCCCGCTTCAAGTCACGCACCCAGCAGGAGTGGACCGTGGTCTTCGAGGGCTCCGACGCCTGCGTGGCTCCCGTGCTGTCGCTGCGGGAGGCCCCGCACCACCCGCACCTCGCCGCCCGCGGCACCTTCACGGAGCACGCCGGCCTCACCCAGCCCGCCCCCGCGCCCCGCTTCTCCGCCACCCCCACCGCCGTCCGCACCGGCCCCGCCCGGCCCGGCGCCGGCACGGCGGCCGTGGCCCGCGACTGGGACCTGCCCGCGCTCCTGGAGGACGGGGCGGACGAGGACGGGGAGGACGGCTCCTGACGGACCCACGACCGCGACCAGTTCCCCGGACCCGCTCCGGCTCCTCCCACCCGACCCCAGGACACCACCCTCGTCGAAAGGCTTGTCAGTGAGCACCGAAGCGTACGTGTACGACGCGATCCGCACCCCGCGCGGGCGCGGCAAGGCCAACGGCGCCCTGCACGGCACGAAGCCCATCGACCTGGTCGTCGGCCTCATCCACGAGATCCGCGACCGCTTCCCCGGACTCGACCCGGCCGCCGTCGACGACATCGTGCTCGGCGTCGTCGGCCCGATCGGCGACCAGGGCTCCGACATCGCCCGGATCGCCGCCATCGCCGCGGGACTGCCGGACACGGTGGCCGGCGTGCAGGAGAACCGCTTCTGCGCCTCCGGCCTGGAGGCCGTCAACCTGGCCGCCGCCAAGGTGCGCTCCGGCTGGGAGGACTTGGTCCTCGCGGGCGGCGTCGAGTCGATGTCCCGGGTGCCGATGGCCTCCGACGGCGGCGCCTGGTTCAACGACCCGATGACCAACCTCGCCGTCAACTTCGTACCCCAGGGCATCGGCGCCGACCTGATCGCCACCATCGAGGGCTTCTCCCGGCGGGACGTCGACGAGTACGCGGCCCTGTCCCAGGAGCGCGCGGCCACCGCCTGGAAGGAGGGCCGCTTCGACCGCTCCGTCGTGCCGGTCAGGGACCGCAACGGACTCGTCGTGCTCGACCACGACGAGCATCCGCGCCCCGGCACCACCGCCGACTCGCTGGCGGCGCTCAAGCCGTCCTTCGCGGACATCGGCGATCTGGGCGGCTTCGACGCCGTCGCCCTGCAGAAGTACCACTGGGTGGAGAAGATCGACCACGTCCACCACGCGGGCAACTCCTCCGGCATCGTGGACGGCGCCTCGCTCGTCGCCATCGGCTCCCGCGAGGTCGGCGAGCGGTACGGCCTCACGCCCCGCGCGCGGATCGTCTCCGCCGCCGTCTCCGGCTCCGAGCCCACCATCATGCTCACCGGGCCCGCTCCCGCCACCCGCAAGGCGCTCGCCAGGGCCGGCCTGACCATCGACGACATCGACCTCGTGGAGATCAACGAGGCCTTCGCGGCGGTCGTGCTGCGCTTCGTGAAGGACATGGGCCTGTCCCTGGACAAGGTCAACGTCAACGGCGGCGCCATCGCGCTGGGCCACCCACTCGGCGCCACCGGCGCGATGATCCTCGGCACCCTCGTGGACGAACTGGAGCGCCAGGACAAGCGCTACGGACTCGCGACCCTCTGCGTCGGCGGCGGCATGGGCATCGCCACGATCGTCGAGCGCGTCTGACCGGCCCCAGCGGCGCCCTCAGAACCCAGACCTCAACGGAGACCCCGACATGACCGAGAGCACCACCATCCGCTGGGAGCAGGACGACACCGGCGTCGTCACCCTCGTCCTCGACGACCCGAACCAGTCCGCGAACACCATGAACCAGGCGTTCCGCGACTCCCTCGCCGCCGTCGCCGACCGGCTGGAGGCGGAGCAGGACTCCGTCCGCGGCATCATCCTCACCTCCGCGAAGAAGACCTTCTTCGCGGGCGGCGACCTGCGCGACCTGATCCGGGTCACCCCGGACACCGCCCAGGACCTGTTCGACGGCGGCCTCGCGCTCAAGCGCAACCTGCGCCGCATCGAGACCCTGGGCAAGCCGGTCGTCGCCGCAATCAACGGCGCGGCCCTGGGCGGCGGTTACGAACTGGCCCTGGCCTGCCACCACCGGATCGCGCTCGACACCCCCGGTACGAAGATCGGCTGCCCCGAGGTGACCCTCGGCCTGCTCCCCGGCGGGGGCGGGGTCGTCCGCACCGTACGGCTGCTGGGCATCACCGACGCCCTGCTCAAGGTGCTGCTCCAGGGCACCCAGTACAACGCCCGGCGCGCCCGGGACAACGGGCTCGTCGACGACGTGGCCACCTCCCAGGAGGAGTTGCTGGCCAAGGCGCGCGCCTTCATCGACGCCAACCCGGAGTCGCACCAGCCCTGGGACAAGGCCGGCCACCGCATCCCGGGCGGCACCCCGGCGAACCCGAAGTTCGCCGCCAATCTGCCCGCCTTCCCGGCCAATCTGCGCAAGCAGACGAACGGCGCCCCCTACCCGGCCCCGCGCAACATCCTGGCCGCCGCCGTCGAGGGCGCCCAGGTCGACTTCGAGACCGCCCAGGTCATCGAGGCCCGCTACTTCGTGGAACTGGCCGCGGGGCAGACCTCGAAGAACATGATCCAGGCGTTCTTCTTCGACCTCCAGGCCGTCAACTCCGGCGCCAGCAGGCCCCAGGGCGTCGAACCCCGCCAGGTCCGCAAGGTGGCCGTCCTCGGCGCCGGGATGATGGGCGCGGGCATCGCCTACGCGTGCGCCCGCGCGGGCATCGAGGTCGTCCTGAAGGACGTGTCCCCGGAGGCCGCCGCCAAGGGCAAGGGCTACTCGGAGAAGCTGTGCGCCAAGGCCGTCGCCAAGGGCCGTACCAGCCAGGAGAAGGCGGACGCGGTGCTCGCCCGCATCATGCCCACCGCGGAGGCCGCCGACCTCGCGGGCTGCGACGCGGTGATCGAGGCCGTCTTCGAGGACCCGGCGCTCAAGCACAAGGTGTTCCAGGAGATCGAGCGGGTCGTCGCGCCGGACGCGCTGCTGTGCTCCAACACCTCCACCCTGCCGATCACCCTGCTCGCCGAAGGCGTCGAGCGCCAGGCCGACTTCATCGGGCTCCACTTCTTCTCACCCGTGGACAAGATGCCCCTGGTCGAGATCATCAAGGGCGAGCGCACCGGCGACGAGGCGCTGGCCCGCGCCTTCGACCTGGTCCGGCAGATCAACAAGACCCCGATCGTCGTCAACGACTCGCGCGGCTTCTTCACCTCCCGGGTCATCGGCCAGTTCATCAACGAGGGCGTGGCGATGGTCGGCGAGGGCATCGAGCCCGCGTCGGTGGAACAGGCGGCGGCCCAGGCGGGCTACCCGGCCAAGGTGCTGTCCCTGATGGACGAGCTGACCCTCACCCTGCCCCGGAAGATCCGGGCCGAGTCGCAGCGGGCGGTGGAGGAGGCGGGCGGCACCTGGACCCCGCACCCCGCGGACGCGGTCGTCGACCGCATGGTCGACGAGTTCGGCCGCACGGGCCGCAGCGGCGGCGCCGGCTTCTACGACTACGGCGAGGACGGCGGTCGCACCCGACTCTGGCCGGGCCTGCGTGAGCACTTCACCAGGCCGGGGTACGAGATCCCGTTCCGGGACATGCAGGAGCGCATGCTCTTCGCCGAGGCGCTCGACACGGTCAGGCTCCTGGAGGAAGGCGTCCTGACCTCCGTCGCCGACGCCAACATCGGCTCGGTCCTCGGCATCGGCTTCCCGGGCTGGACCGGTGGAGTGCTCCAGTACATCAACGGCTACGAGGGCGGTCTGCCCGGCTTTGTGGGGCGCGCGCGGGAACTCGCCGAGCGCTACGGCGAGCGGTTCACCCCGCCGGCGCTGCTCGTGGCGAAGGCGGAGCAGGGGGAGACCTTCACCGACGCGCGCTGACGAGCCGCTCAGCCGGACGGCGGCTTCTGCGCCCCCTGGGGGTCCGCTCCCCGGGGGCGCTCCCGTCCGGCCGTGTCCAGCCACTCCCGCAGCTCCTCCTTCAGCGAGCGCTGGAAGGTGGTGAGCAGGGCCTGCACCACCAGGGGGTGCACATGGGCGGACAGGGACTTCACGTCCCGGGTGTCGCGTTCGGCGACGGCGTCGCGCAGCAGCTTCGACAGCTCGTGGGCGGCCGTACGGGCGTGCTCGGTCAGCACCGTGCGGGCGGCGAGGATCGTCTCCTGGGACAGCGGTACGTCGAGGAGTTCCACGCCGAGCCGCAGCAGACCGGAGTCGACGCGGAAGGACTCCCCGTCGGCCTCGACGACGTTCATCGCGGCCAGCCGCCGGACGTCGTCCTCATCGAGCGGCCGGCCGGCCCTGCGCTCCAGCTCCCGCCGGGACAGCGACTCCACGGTGTCCGGCGCCCAGGACGCGACCACCGCGCGGTGGATGGCGAGGTCGTGCGGGGTGAGGTCCGGCGGCAGCTGCCGCAGATGGCGCTCGATCGCGGCGAGTGTCATGCCGCGCAGCTGCATCTCCTCGATCAGCGTCAGGCGCGCCAGGTGCTCCTGGCCGTAGCGGCCCACCCGGCGTGGGCCGAGCACCGGCGGCGGCAGGAGGCCCCGGCCGCTGTAGTAGCGGACCGTGCGCACCGTGACGCCGGCCCGCGCGGCCAGCTCGTCGATCGTGAGGGTCGGCTCGTCGGTGTCGGTCGTCATCGCAGCAGTATCGCTGTCCCACCAGTGCTGTGAAAGCCCTGACCTGCCAGTGTACGGGCAGTGACCGATAAGCGAAGGCCATGTGAGAAGTCCCGCTCTGTGACGTCCGCCATCGCATGGGGATCGACCGCCCTGGGAAGCTGCTGTTCTGGTCTGTACCGCGTTCATGGGTGGTGCGGGCCGCAACACGTACGGACACCCGGGCGCACGTCGCCCGGGGCACCAGAGAGTGGAACCACCCGTGAGCAAGGAATCCGCGCACGCGGCCCAGGTCGCCCCCCGCACCCAGGCGACCGGGACGCCCGCCGACGCGGGCGACGCCGGATACAGCAAGGACCTCAAGCACCGCCACGTCAACATGATCGCCATCGGCGGGGCGATCGGAACCGGACTCTTTCTAGGAGCGGGCGGTCGCCTGCACAACGCGGGCCCCGCGCTGGCGCTGGCCTACCTCGTGTGCGGCGTCTTCGCGTTCTTCGTCGTCCGGGCCCTCGGGGAGCTGGTCCTGTACCGGCCCTCGTCAGGCTCCTTCGTGTCGTACGCGCGTGAGTTCCTCGGTGAGAAGGGCGCCTACGTCGCCGGCTGGATGTACTTCCTGAACTGGTCGACGACCGGTATCGCCGACATCACGGCGATCGCGCTCTACACGCACTACTGGAGCATGTTCACGCCCGTCCCGCAGTGGGTGCTCGCGCTGATCGCCCTCGCCGTGGTCCTCACCGTGAACCTGATCTCGGTGAAGATCTTCGGCGAGATGGAGTTCTGGTTCGCGATCGTCAAGGTCGCCACCCTGGTCGGCTTCATGCTGATCGGCATCTTCCTGCTGGCCACGCAGCACCGCGTCGACGGGCACACCCCGGGCCTGAACATGATCACCGACCACGGCGGCCTGCTCCCGCACGGCGCGATGCCGGTCGTCCTGGTGATGCAGGGCGTGATCTTCGCCTACGCCGCCCTGGAGCTGGTCGGTGTCGCCGCGGGCGAGACCGCCGAGCCGGAGAAGGTCGTCCCGCGCGCGGTGAACTCGATCATGTGGCGCGTGGGCCTGTTCTACGTCGGCTCGGTCGTCCTGCTGGCCCTGCTGCTGCCCGGCTCGGTCTACTCGGCCGGGGAGAGCCCGTTCGTCACGGTCCTGTCGAAGATCGGCGTCCCGGCGGCCGGTGACATCATGAACCTCGTGGTCCTCACGGCCGCCATGTCGTCCCTGAACTCGGGCCTGTACTCCACCGGCCGCATCCTGCGCTCCATGGCCATGGCCGGCTCCGCGCCCCGGTTCACCCGAGTGATGAGCCGCAGCCAGGTCCCCTACGGCGGCATCCTGCTGACCTGCGCGGTCTGCGTGCTCGGCGTCGGCCTGAACTACCTCGTGCCCAGCCAGGCCTTCGAGATCGTGCTGAACGTCGCCTCGCTCGGCATCGTCAGCACGTGGGTGATCATCATGATCTGTCACCTGGTCTTCGTCCGCCGCGCCCGGGCCGGCCAGGTCACCCGCCCCACCTTCCGCCTCCCCGGAAGCCCGGTCACCGAGACCGCCACGATCGCGTTCCTGCTGGCCTGCCTGGGCCTGATGTGGAACGACCCGGAGGTGGGCCGCAAGACCCTCCTGCTGATCCCCCTGATCGTGGTCCTGCTCGTCGCCGGCTGGTTCGCCGTCCGCCGCCGCGTCGGCCGCACGGCCGACCGGGAACTCTCCGAACTCACGGAGTGACGCCCCAGTAGGGGTCGCCGATGCCCGGTGCGCCGGGGGAGTGGCTCGCGGCCGATGCCGGGATCGCCAGCAGCAGGGTGGCTGCCGCCAGTGCGCCCGGCGCGATCATTCTG
Organism: Streptomyces sp. NPDC001292; assembly: GCF_042896465.1. NCBI lineage: Bacteria > Bacillati > Actinomycetota > Actinomycetes > Kitasatosporales > Streptomycetaceae > Streptomyces > Streptomyces sp. NPDC001292. The sequence continues at coordinate 4,046 of NZ_JBIAXG010000024.1, read as the reverse complement.
CGGTGCACGTCAGCTCCAAGTCGTAGGGGCACGAGGTCTGTTCGGAGCCTATTGAGTCGCGGTGGCCAAAGGCATGTCCATGCCCACCGCTGTCACACGATCGCCATTCGGCCGTCACGGGTGAAACATGCTCAGGGGTCTTTCCGGCCACGTGCGTCCAGCCGCCCTGCTCACCCCGGCGGCCGTCCATGGAACCCCGCGGGACTGACGGGAACGCACCGGCTCAAGTGGCCGGGTACGCCAGCCCGGCCGCCCGGCGCGCACAGCCCCAGGCCACGGTGACCCCGGCCCCGCCGTGCCCGTAGTTGTGCACCAGCGCCCGCCCGCCCGGCAGCTCCTCGCGCTCCAGCCGCACCGCGTGCCGGGCCGGCCGCAGCCCGACCCGGTGCGCCAGCACCCGCGCCCCGGCGATCTCCGGCCGGACGGCCGCGCACCGCTCGACGATCCGCTCGGCCACCGCCGGATCGGGCGTCAGCGACCAGTCGTCCTCCTCGGCCGTGCCGCCGAGGAGGAGCCCGCCCGGCTGCGGGAACGCATAGGTGGGGGACTGCGAAACAGGGTCGACGGACGTCAGCCACGTCGCGATGCCCGGGTTCTCCACGACGACGAGCTGACCGCGCACGGGACGCACCGCGGGATCAGGAACGAGCTCGCGGGCGCCGAGGCCGGTGCAGTTCACGACGACGGCGGCGTCCACCGCCGTCAGATCCGTCACCACCCGCTCCTCCACGATCCCGCCCGCCCCGGTCAACCGCTTCCGCAGCCACGGCAGATGAGCCGACATGTCGATCAGCGGAAGCCGCGCCCACAGCGCCGTGCCCGCCCACTCCCCGGCGTGCGCCGGGCGCAGACCGGGCACCCGCGCCGCCCACGGCCCCAGCGAGTCCAGCCGCGTCCCGCCGTGCACCCCCTCGACCAGGCGTACGCCCGTCTCGTCTGGACGCCCGGCCAACTCCTCGTACACCGCCAGGGATTCCAGCGACCACTCCCCGACGAGCGACTCCGGCTCGATCCGGTACGGCCACCACAGCGCGCCGGCGACCGCCGAGGTCGTCCGCTCGGCCGGCTCACGCGTCCACACCCGCACCCGCCGACCGCGCTCGGCCAGTACGACGGCCGTCGTCAGCCCGATGACGCCGCCGCCGACCACCACCACCTCGGTACCCGGCCCACTGTCCACGCTGCGCACGGTAGCGGAAGGCCGCACACCGTGCTCACCTCGGCCCCGGGCCGGGAATACTCACGGCATGCCTGCCGAGTACACGACCTTCGGCCTGGCCCCCGCGACGCGTCCCGGGGAGATCCTCGCCGACGGCGGCCACCAGCTCCACCGGGACTTCGTCGACTTCCTCGTGGACGGACGGCCCCTGCTGTTCCGGCTCGCCGACCTGGACGCGGTCTCCCCGCTCGCCTCCGACATCCCGCCCGCGATCCTCGCCGCCCAGGTGCGCGGCCTGCTGCTGGAGAGCGAGGCGCCGCTGCCGGGCGGCCGGTACCTCATCTACGGCTGCCCCGAGTGCGCGGACCTGGCCTGCGGCGCGGTCACCGCCGTCATCGAGAGGTCCGGCGCGGACGGGGCGGACTACGTCTGGCGGGACTTCGCCTGGCAGACGGACGAACACGTCGACCTGGAACGCGACGGCTACCACGGCATAGGCCCGTTCCGCTTCGCCGGAGCCGAGTACCGCGCGGCTCTGGGCGCGCTGCTGGACGGCGGCGGCCCCGCGCCCCGCCGCCGGGTGCTGCTCGTCGGAGCCCGGGTCGCCGTCCTCGCCAGACTTGCCGCCGCCCTGCGCGCCATCGGCATCGGCGCCGACATCACCCGCGACACGCTCCACGTGCACGCCGGCGAACTGCGCCAGTACGGTGCCGTCGCCTTCGGCCCGGCGGTCGGCACGGCCGAACGCGCCGCCGTCCGGGGCGCCTTCGAGCGCGCGGGCGCCGACGTGGCCTACGTCGACGGGACGGCCCCGATCGTGCCGCTTCTGGTCGCCCGGATCGAGCAGGCCCTGGACCGCGGTCCCGTGGAGCGGCGCCGGCTGACCCGGCTGGTGGCCACCGACGGCGTGGCGGACGTCGAGGTCACCTCCGCCTGCCGGGTCCGGCTCACCGCCTACCGCCTCGACCGGCTCCACCGCACCCACACCCGGGAGGTCTTCGACGGCGTCCTGGAGCCGGGCCGACACCGGCTCGCGCTGGACGCCGGGGCGGTGAAGGGGGAGTCCTTCCTGGTGGCACGGGCGGCAGGGGGCGTGCTGGTGGCGGCGGTGGCGCACTGAGGGCGCCGGGGCACGGCCGTTAGGATCGGTCCTCTGATGACTGCCACCCTCGTTGCCAAGAACCTCGCCGCCGGGCACGGCGACCGCGCGCTGTTCGCCGGACTGGACCTCGTCGTCGCGCCCGGGGAGGTGATCGGGCTGGTCGGCGCCAACGGCGCGGGCAAGTCCACGCTGCTCAGGATGCTCGCCGGGCTGAGCACCCCGGAACAGGGCGAGGTCATCCTGTCCCCGCCGGCGGCGAGCGTCGGGCACCTTCCCCAGGAGCCGGAGCGGCGGCCCGGGGAGACCGTACGGGAGTTCCTCGCCCGGCGCACCGGGGTGGCCGGCGCCCAGCGGGCCATGGACGAGGCCACGCAGGCCCTCGTCGAGGGAGCGCCCGGCGCGGACGACGCTTACGCGACCAGCCTGGAGCGATGGCTCGGCCTCGGCGGCGCCGACCTCGACGAACGCGCCGAGGAGGTCGCCGACTCGCTCGGACTGGCCGTCGGTCTCGACCAGCCCATGACGTCCCTCTCGGGCGGCCAGGCGGCCCGCGCCGGCCTCGCCTCGCTGCTGCTGTCCCGCTACGACGTCTTCCTGCTCGACGAGCCGACCAACGACCTCGACCTGGCCGGTCTGGAGCGCCTGGAGCGGTTCGTGACCGGCCTGCGCGCCGGGACGGTCGTCGTCAGCCACGACCGCGAGTTCCTCACCCGCACCGTCACCAAGGTCCTCGAACTCGACCTCGCCCAGCGGCAGATCAACCTCTACGGCGGCGGATACGCGGCCTATCTGGAGGAGCGCGAGGTGGCCCGCCGGCACGCCCGCGAGGACTACGAGGAGTACGCCGACAAGAGGGCCGCCCTCCAGGAGCGTGCCCAGACGCAGCGCGCCTGGATGGACAAGGGCGTGAAGAACGCCCGGCGCAAGGCGGGGAGCGACAACGACAAGATCGGCCGCAAGTTCCGCAGCGAGGCCAGTGAGAAGCAGGCGGCCAAGGCCCGCCAGACCCAGCGCATGATCGAGCGCCTGGAGGTCGTCGAGGAGCCCCGCAAGGAGTGGGAGCTGCGCATGGAGATCGCGTCGGCCCCGCGGTCGGGAGCGGTCGTCGCCACGCTTCGGGACGCTGAGGTGCGCCGTGGCGACTTCGTGCTCGGCCCGGTGTCCCTGCAGATCGACTGGGCGGACCGGGTGGCGGTCACGGGCGCCAACGGCGCGGGCAAGTCGACACTGCTGGGCGCGCTGCTGGGGCGGATCCCGGTGGACGCCGGGCACGCGGCCCTGGGCTCCGGCGTGCTGGTCGGCGAGGTCGACCAGGCCCGCCGCATCTTCCACGGCCCCGAGTCCCTGCTGGACGCCTTCTGCGCGGCGGTGCCGGACACCGAGCCGGTGGAGGCACGCACGCTGCTCGCCAAGTTCGGCCTCAAGGCGGACCATGTGACACGTCCCGCCGCGACGCTCTCCCCGGGCGAGCGTACCCGGGCCGCGCTCGCCCTCCTCCAGGGCAGGGGCGTCAACCTCCTGGTCCTGGACGAGCCCACCAACCACCTGGATCTGCCGGCCATCGAGCAACTGGAATCAGCGCTGGACTCCTACCAGGGCACCCTGCTGCTGGTCACCCACGACCGCCGCATGCTCGACTCGGTACGCGTCACCCGCCGACTGGAGGTCGCCGGGGGCAAGGTGACGGAGCGCTAGGAGCGTGTCTCAGTAACCGGCAACCCGCCTGCGGTTCGTGATCATTCATGCAGGATGATGTTGGTATGGGTGGTGGCGATGGGTTGTTCG
>NZ_JBIAXG010000023.1:0-136316 GCF_042896465.1 Streptomyces sp. NPDC001292 | reverse complement strand
CGTGCGTAGCCTGATCCGACGGGCATGGACGTCACACCGCTGGGACGAACGCCCGAACCGCCGACCCTGACCACACGCCTATCCGCGTGAACTCTAAGGGAGGCCTTCCCGGACGTCACCCCGATCGACCGGACCACCACGGCCGCGTGGTCGATCCCCGAGGTGCGCGCGGCGGTCGAGGCCACCGGTCGCCGGAAGCTCGTGATGGCGGGCCTGTCGACGGACGTCTGCCTCGCGCAGACCGTTCTCGGCGCGCTGAAGGACGGTTACGAGGTCTATTTCGTGACCGACTGCTCGGCCGGCGTGACACCCGAGGCGCACGAGGACGCGAAGACCCGGCTCGTGATGGCCGGCGCCAATCCGATCAACTGGGTCGCGGTCGCCGCCGAGTGGGCCCCCGACTACACCCGACCGGAGAAGCAGAAGATCAGCGAGGTCATGGCGCGGCGCGGCGGCACGGCGGCCATGTACACCGACTACGTCATGGATCAGGTGGCCGCGGGTGTCGTCAAGGCGCCCGACTTCATGTAGGCCCGCCCCCGCCCCGCCGTCCGCCTGCCGATATCGGACTGGAGGCACCGGCCATGGGCGATCCTCAGGCACGGCGCCTTCGCGGACCACGACAAGACGCTGTTCGACCAGATCGCGGAAGGGAACGCGGTCGCGACCCGCTGGCGCGCGAGGGGACACCAAACGAAGACCCTCCTCGGTAAACCCCTGTCCGGCCGGGTCGACGGGGAGCAGCCGGTCGCGGGATCCGTGGACGATCAGCGTTGGTGTGTCGATCGACGCGATGTCGGCGCGGAAGTCGGTGATCCAGGCAGGGATCACCGCAACGCAGGCGCGCGGGGAGGTGGCGGAGGCGATGTCCAGAAACGTCTCCGCAGCGCTGTCACCCGACTCCGTGCCGGCAGCCTTATCCGTGTTGAGGAAGAGGTCGCACAGCTCGGCGAAGTAGGCGCGTCGGTCCAGGCTTCGCGCCTTGGCCATTAACTCGTCGAAGAACGTGAGGTCGACGCCGTGTGGAGTCCCGTCGGTCCGAAGCAGGAAGGGTGGCAGGGAGGCGAGGAAGACGGCCTTGGCCACGCGTCCCGAGCCGTGCGTTCCGGGGTAGCGCGCGATCTCCCCGGTCCCCGCCGCGTGGCCCACCAGGACGGCATCGACCAGGTCCAGTTCGGCAAGCACGGAGTTCAGGTCGGCGGCGAGCGTGTCGTAGTCATAGCCGTCAGCGGCCGGTGACGAGCGGCCGAAGCCGCGGCGGTCGTACGTGATCACACGGTATCCGGCTGCCAGCAGGGCCGGAACCTGCTTGTCCCAGCTGCGGCTGTCGAGCGGGTACCCATGGGCCAGCACCACGGGCTGACCGGTTCCACGGTCCTCGTAATGGAGCTCGACGGCGCCGCTGATGTCATGGCCGATCGTGATGTGGGGCATGGCGATTCCTCATGCGGAGGTCTGCTCGCGCAGGGGGCGGGGCGGGTCCCACCTCTCCTTCAGCCTCCCGTCCTCAGGAAACGGCTGACATCGGTCATTCGACTACGGTGAGCACCTCGCCCGCGTGCGTCAGCGCCGACGTCAGTTCACGGCGTGAGGCGATGCCGAGCTTCCCGAAGACCTTGCGCAGATGCCATTCCACGGTGCGCGGGCTGAGGAACAGCTGCGCGGCGATCTCGGCATTGGTGAGGCTGTCACGGGCGAGCCGCGCGATCAGTGCCTCCTGCGCGGTGAGCGAGTCGACCGCTTCGGCGCCGTGGCGGCGTACCCGTTCACCGGTGGCCAGAAGCTCGCGACGGGCCCGCTCGGCGAACGCCTCGACGCCCATACCCGCCAACAGGTCGAAGGCGGTGCGCAGTTGGACGCGGGCATCCGTACGACGGCCCGCTCGGCGCAACCACTCCCCGTACAGCAGGTGGGCGCGGCCGAGTTCGGGGCGCAGCGGGGTCCGGCTCAGGCGGTCGATCGCCTCGCTGTAGAGGGGTTCGGCGCTCCCGCTGTCACTGAGCAGTGCGCGCGAGCGGGCCAGTAGACCGAGGCCGACATCGGTGCCGCCAGGCACGGCCGATGCCGTCAGCTGGGCCAGAGCACTGTGTGCGAGGTCCGGATGTCCAGAGCGTACGGCCGCTTCGATCAGTTCGGGCAGTGCCCAGTTCGCGACGAAGAGGTAGGGCGCACTGTCGCGGGACCGGGTGGCGGACGCCAGCGCGTCCTCGTAGCAGCCCAGGCCGTTGTAGAGGATCGAGGCCGCCCAGTTGGCGTAGGTCAGGAACACGCCCGTCCCGCTGGTCCTGCCATCCTGGACGGACGCCTCGATCAGTGGGACCGCGGTGTTCTCGTCGCCGCGCAGGCACGCGAGGACGATCGGGGCGAACAATGCGGCGGGAGCTCTCGTCGCGTCGCACACCATGTCCGCCTCAGCGATCATGGTCGCCGCCGCGGTGAAGTCCCCGCTCCATGCCGTGACGGTGGCCAGCGTGGACAGCACGATGGGCAGCAGGTCGTGCGCTCCCGCCGCCCGCATCACCTCGGCTTCCCGTTCCTGCATCGAACGCCAGGCGCTGTGGTCCCACAGAGCGATGGCCGCCGCGTGCGCGAACCAGCCCCACCGCAGGGTCTCTTCCGGTGTCGTCTCCGTTGCGGTGAAGGCGCTCACCACGTGGCGCAGGGCTGGCTCGGCCGCCGCCGGGCCGTCCGTGATCACCGCGGAGATCGCGTCCAGGATCAGTTCCGGCTTGTCCGGCTGAGGTGAGCGGGGAACCTGCCGAGCGGCGTGGCAGACGTCCGGGAGACTTCCCTCAGTGGCGAGGCCACCGGCGCACACGGCGGCCATCCACGCGGTCAAGTATGTCTCGCGGGCCAGTCCGACATCGAGCGGCACCAGTTGCTCGGCGGCCTTGAGCAGGAGTCTCGGGGCGGTGTTGCCCAGTCCCGAGGCGAAGGCGATGTGACCGCGCAGCAGCTCCGCCCGAGCGCGCTGCAACAGGTCGAGCCGCTCGGCCTCCGTGGCGGCCAGGAGCTCCAGGGCACGTTCGTACGATCCGGCCTGCAGATTGGCCTGGACGGCCGCCAGGTTCCGCTCGGTCTGCCGTACGGGATCCGCGGACAGCAGTGCCGCCCGCTCCAGGAATGCGGCGGCCGCGGCCGGCCCGCCGCGGGCGTGAGCACGGTCGGCGGACCGCTCCAGGTCCGCCGCGACTTCTTCGTCCGGCTCCGCGGCGGCCTGTGCGCGGTGCCAGGCCCTGCGGTCGGGATCGATGTCGGGATCGGTGACCGCCACCAGGGCCAGGTGTACCGCCGTTCCTGCTCCGTCGCCGACCGATAGATGGTCGAGCGCAGCAGTGGATGGCGGAACCGCACCCTCGTGCTGAATTCCGCCAGGCCCGCTTCCACCGCGGGCGTCGCCGCGTGGAGGCTGATCCCCAAGGTACGGGCGGCGCGCCGCACCAAGGGGGCGTCACCGGATGGGTCTGCGGCGGCCAGCCGCAGCAGCCGTTGAGTCGCGGAGGGCAACGACTGCAGCTGGCGGCGGAAGTTCTCTTCGAGGCTGCCACACAGTGACACCGCGGCCGGCAGGCCGAAGCCACCGGCCAGCCGGTCCGGCGTCGTACCGCGCAGCGATTCAAGGAACGCGAGCGGATTCCCACCGCACTCGGCCACGATCTGGTCCCGCACCCGCTCATCCAGTGAGCCGGTGAATACGGAGTCCAGAAGCTCGTGCGCGTACGGGTCGGCCAGTCCCGCCAGGCGTAGTTCGGGGACTCCCGCCAGTTCGTCGCGGGCGGCCCGGGTTCCGAAGACCATGGCGACCGGGTCCGCCGAGAGCCGCCGGGCGACGAAGCCCAGCGCCTGAGCCGACGTCTGGTCCAGCCACTGGTAGTCGTCGATCACGCACACCAGCGGTTGGTCACCGGTGGCTTCGGACAGGAGGCTGAGCACCGCGAGGCCGATGAGGAGAGGTTTGGGCGGCGGGCCCTCACACAGACCGAACGCCGTTCGCAACGCGTCCCGCTGCGGTGTCGGCAGCCGGTCGAGGCGATCGAGCAGGGGAGCACAGAGCTGGTGCAGCCCCGCGAAGATCAGCTCCATCTCTGACTGCATGCCGACGACGCGCAGCACACGGCAGTCGTCGGCTCGGCTCGTCAGATGGTCGAGCAGGGTCGACTTGCCAATACCGGCCTCGCCATGGACCACCAGCGCCCGGCTCTCCCCGGCGCATACAGCTCCGAGCAGTTCGGCTAACGCATCGCGTTCTTCCGTCCGGCCGACGAGTTCGGTGCGCCGCGCGCTCATCCGGGCAATCCGGTGGAAGGGGCCGCCGGCCCGGCGCAGGTCACGACGGCGGCCGTTGGCCGAAGAAGAGCTTCCACCGGGTGGCGGGTCGCCGGGCAGTGCGGATCAAGGGCCACACGCGCCTCGACGACCGCCAGAGTCCCCGTGCTGGAGAGCTCCATGGGCGGCACTCTAATCGATAGAGGTATCCCTATCCAATATTCAGGAAGCTCTGGGCGGGGTGGAACTCAGTCGGATGACTGCCCCGGGTCCGGTGACGGAACCGTGGTCGCATGACCGATGCCAGGAGGCGGCCCTAGAACCGACGCTAGGCGCGTGACCTGGGCGGCGCCTCCGAGCTGCGTCCGCCCCATGACAGAAGCGGAGTTGATATGGGAACCGTCGGTGCAGAGCTGTCCGCGCCGGTCAACGTGTCGGTGATCTATTACTCGTCGACCGGCACCGTGTTCGCCCTCGCCAAGGCGGCGGCCACAGCCGCCGAGAAGGCCGGTGCCGACGTGCGCCTGCGCAAGGTGCCCGAGCTCGCCCCGCCGAGGCGATCGCCGCCAACGCCGGCTGGTCGGCGCATCTCGAGGTCACCCAGCACGTCAAGGAGGCCGCGCACGACGATCTGGCCTGGGCCGACGTGATCCTGCTGGGAGCACCGACCCGTTACGGGCTGCCCGCCTCACAGATGAAGCAGTTCATCGACACCACCGGGCCGCTCTGGGCCCAGGGCCTGCTCATGGACAAGGTGGCGTCTTCCTTCACGGCCACGAGCACCCGTCACGGCGGCCAGGAGTCCACCATCCTCGCCCTCAACAACACCTTCTACCACTGGGGTTGTGTCATCGTCCCGCCCGGCTACGCCGACCCGATCCAGTTCCGGTCGGGCACCCCCTACGGCTCCGGGCACGTTGCTGCCACAGGCGAGGAACCGCCCGGCGAGGTCGAGCTCGCCGCGATGGAGTTCCAGACCCGGCGTGCAGTCGAGTTCGCCGCCCTGATCAAGCGGGGGCGGCTGTCCTCCTGAGCGAGGACACACGCGCAGTCACGTTGCTGCGCGGAATCTTGGACCACCGCGAAAGGCGAGCATCATGCAGTTCGGAATCTTCTCGGTCGGCGACATCGCCCCCGATCCCGTCACCGGCTACACCCAGAGCGAGGCGGAACGCATCAGCAACCTGGTGCGGATCGCCCAGCGGGCCGACGAGGTGGGCCTCGAGGTGTTCGCGCTCGGCGAGCACCACAACCCTCCGTTCATCCCGTCCTCGCCCACCACCTTGCTGGGGCACATCGCGGCGCTGACCGAACGCATCATCCTGAGCACCTCGGTGACGCTGGTGACCACGAACGACCCGGTGAAACTCGCCGAGGACTACGCCATGCTGCAGCACGTGGCGAAGGGACGGCTCGACCTCATGGTCGGGCGCGGCAACACCGTGCCGGTCTACCCGTGGTTCGGCAAGGACATCCGCAAGGGCGTGGCCCTGGCGCTGGAGAACTACAACCTGCTGCATCGCCTGTGGCGCGAGGACGTGGTCGACTGGGAGGGCGAGTTCCGCACCCCGTTGCAGGGCTTCACCTCCACCCCGCGGCCCCTGGACGACGTACCCCCCTTCGTCTGGCACGGGTCGATCCGCACACCCGAGATCGCCGAACAGGCCGCCTACTACGGCAACGGCTTCTTCGCCAATCACATCCTGGCGCCGAACCTGCACTTCAAGCCGCTCGTGGACCTCTACCGCGCCCGCTTCGAACACTACGGGCACGGCACGAAGGAGCAGGCGATCGTCGGTCTCGGCGGCCAAGCGTTCATCGCCCGGCGCTCCCAGGACGCCATCAGGACGTTCCGCCCGTACTTCGAGGAGTACCCGGTCTTCAAGGGCAGCTCGCTCGACGACTACATGGCGCGCACACCGCTGACCGTCGGCAGCCCGCAAGAGGTCATCGACAAGGTCCTCACCTTCCAGGACGGGTTCGGCGACTACCAGCGCCAGCTCTTCTCGGTCGACGGCATGGCACTGCCCGTCGAGATGGCCCTCGAACAGGTGGAACTCCTCGGCACCGAGGTCGTGCCGGTGCTCCGGAAGGAGATGGCTTCCCGGCGCGCCGCCGATGTGCCCGACGCTCCCACTCACCACTCGCTGGTCAGGGCGAAGTACGGGGACGCCGAACCGCGCCGGCCGCGCCCGAACCCGAACCGCGGTGACAACCTCTCCGGCACGTCCCCGTACCAGGACAGCGACCCGAACGTGCCGGCCAGCTTCCCGCAGGCCGTGTGACCGTGGCCGACAGCTTCCGCGCCGCGAACGAAAGAGAACCCGCCGTGACGTTGAAATCCGTCCCTCCGCACAATTCACCCGGTGCGGACACCTCAGTGAGCCTGGTCGTCGTCAGCGCCGGTGTCAGCGACCCCTCGTCGACCCGGCTGCTCGCCGACCGGACGGCGCAGAAGGCTGTCGACCTGCTCCGTGAGTCCGGAACCGAGGTGACAGTGGGCGTGATCGAGCTCGGTCCGCTCGCCGTCGACATCGCCCAGGCGATCGTGTCCGGCTTTCCCGGTGAGCGCCTGCAGTCCGCGATCGAGCGCCTGGCCGCCGCCGATGCCGTCATCGCGAGTACACCCGTGTACAAGGCCGGCATCAGCGGACTGTTCAAGTCGTTCGCAGACATCCTCGACAATGACCTGCTCATCGCCAAGCCCGTCATCCTCGCGGCCACCGCCGGAACCTCCCGCCACGCGATGGTGGTCGACGAGCAGCTACGGCCGCTGTTCGCCTTCCTGCGCGCCCTGCCGACGCCCACGTCGCTGTTCGCCGCGCCCGAGGACTGGGGCGACCCCGCCCTCGGCCGCCGGATCGAACGCGCGGCCACCGAGCTGGTGCTCCTGCTGCGTGCGGGTGTCGGACGGTCCATCGCCGACGGCGGCTGGGACGGATACCAGCACCAGTTCGGCGGCAAGGCCACTCGCGCCGAACGCGGCGTTGCCGACGTCGACTTCTCCACCGATCTCATGCGGCTCGCCGCCGGTGGATCACGCTGAGCGCGGTGGTGGCGCTGATGCGCACGCTCGCCCCCGGCTTCCCGTAGTCCCTGGGGGAGGCCAGGGCGGATAGAGTCGGTGGCGACCAGGCGGGGCGTAGCGTGAGGTGAACGGTGGGCAGCAGGAGTTACCGCTCTCGTCGTCGTACCGAAGCGGCTGCCGCGACGCGGGGGGCGATCCTGGCCGCGGCGGAGGAGCTGTTCGTCTCCCGCGGCTACTCCTGCGTCACCGTCGCTCAGATCGCCGACGCGGCCCAGGTCGCGGTCCAGACCGTCTACGCCAGTGCCGGCGGCAAGGCGGACATGCTCCGGGAACTGCTCCTTCCCGCGGTGAACGACCCCCACGTCGAGATCACCCAGCGGGCGATCGCCGCCACCGACGACCCGCGTGAGGTCATCGACATCACCGCCCGGGGCACGCGTGAGGCCCACGAGGTGCACTGGTCCACGTTGGCCGCGGTGATTCCGCAGTGTCCTTCCGAGCCGGCCGCCGCGGCCGCCCTCGATGCCGCCTCCGCCGAGTATGTGAAGGCACTGGGCACGATCGTCGAGCGACTCGATCAACTCGGGGCGCTGCGCGCCGACTTGGACCACCGACGCGCTGTCGACCTGCTCTGGTTCCATCTCGGTCAGGACGCCTGGTTCAGCCTCGTCGCCCACCGGCGGTGGAGTTTCGACGACGCCGAGGAGTGGCTGACCGCGGCTGCCAAGAGAGCACTCCTCAAGGATCCCGGAGACTGAGCCGCCCCACGGCGACACAGGGCATCAGCCGGATGTGTCCCCGGACGTCGCCACATGGCGCAGGGCGGCGGTCAGCCGGTCGAGGTCATGGCCGGTGAAATGGTCGACCAGGTGCCGTCGCACACTGGACAGGAACGTCGGCCAGGCGCGCTCCAGGCGGGCGAGTCCGGCGTCGGTCAGGACCGCGTTCCATCCGCGTTTGTCCTGATCGCTTTTGGCGCGTTCGACCCACCCCTGCTTCTCCAGCCGAATGACGACGCGGGTCATGCCGCTCAGTGAGAGGCTGCAGGCGGCGGCGAGTTCGTTCATCCGCATGGCTTTGCCCGGCGCCTCGGACAGGTGCATCAGCGGCGTGTACTCGGAGAGTGGTAGCTGAGCCTCGCGCGCGATGTCAGCGTCGACCGCGCGCGGTAGAGCCAGCATCACCCGGCTCAGCTCACGGACGAACGCCTCCTCGGTCGCGCTGAGGGGCTCCAGGTGCTGTGGGTCGGAGGGCATGGACCCACAGTAACTCCTTGACCGAGCAAGGAAACCCCCGCCATCTGCTTGACACGTCAAGGAATCTCTCGTGTACTTGCTCCGTCAAGGAAGTGCTTGACGGGGCAAGCACCTGTTCGGGTGCTCGTGAACCGAACCAAGAGGACCACCATGACCAAGATCGGCATCATCCTCGGCAGCACCCGCCCGGGACGCAACGGCGAGGCCGTCGCTCACTGGGTGTACGAGCAGGCAGCCCAGCGCACGGACGCCGAGTTCGAACTCGTCGACCTGGCGGACTTCAAGCTCCCGCTCCTCGACGAGGTCTACCCCCCATCCATGGGCCAGTACGACCAGCCGCACACCCAGGACTGGGCGCAGAAGATCGCCTCGTTCGACGGCTTCGTGATCGTCACACCCGAGTACAACCGCTCGGTCCCCGGCGCACTCAAGAACGCCATCGACTTCCTCTACGCCGAGTGGACCAACAAGGCCGTCGGCTTCGTCAGTTACGGCGCGACCGGCGGAACCCGGGCCGTGGAGCACCTGCGCCTCATCGCCGGCGAACTCCAGATGGCCGACGTGCGCACCCAGGTCGCTCTCTCCCTCTTCAACGACTTCGAGAACTTCAGCGACTTCAAGCCCCTCGACGTCCAGCGTGCCACCCTCACCACCACGCTCGACCAGGTCATCTCCTGGACCAACGCCCTCGCGCCGCTGCGCGCCAGCTGACCGCGCCCCACTCGCACGTACGAGGAGACAGCCATGGCCGTACAGAAGTCCACCGAGGCGGCGCCCGCTCCCAGCCGGCGCAAGATGATCGGAGCCCTGACCGCGTTCGGCTCAGCGGCAGCCCTCGCCGCAGTCGCCACTCCCGCCACGGCGCAGAGCCAGGACAGCAACGGCGACCCGCTCGACAGCGCCTCGCCGCGCCGCCTCATGGCCGAGTTCTACGCCACCTACAACGGGGACCTGGCCGCCGGCTTCGAGCGGTACATCTCGAAGGACCTCGTGCTCCACGGGTTCGACGGCCCCAACACCCGCGATGCCTGGGTCGCCGGCGACCTCGAACTGCAGTCGTCGCTCACCGGCTTCCACATGGACGTCTTCGATCAGATCGTGGGGGGCGACAAGGTCGTCACACGCTGGCGCATCGGCGGCGTCCACACAGGAACCATCCTTGGGATTCCGCCGTCCGGTCGCACCGTGTCCCTCACGGGAATCTCCATCGACCGCGTCGCGGGCCGCCAGTCCGTCGAGCACTGGTCCGAAGGCAACTTTGGCAGGTTCCTGGACACGATCAGGGGCAAGGACGTCTGACGCGCGAACGGCTCGGTGCGGCGCTGGGCCGTTCGCGCGTCAGACCCGCCAGAGGTCGGCCACGGCCTGGTGCGGCGCTGGGGCAAGGCCGACAAGTCCGCGAGGGTCGGCTGACACGAGTGGGTCGGACGGCCCGCGCCGCACAACCGCACCTTCGACAGAACGCACAGGTGCCAGGGGCGCGGCGTGGGCACTCCCGGGGTGCCCAGGGCAAGGTCAGGGCTCGCCACGGGCGGCAAACCAGGAGCGGCCGAGCACGCTGGCCTGTGGACAAGGGGAGGCGAGGCGCCAGCCATGAAGGACAGTGAACCGTCGAATCGGCGGTCGCAGATCGTCGGCCGCATCCGGGACGTGCAGTGGGTGTGCCAGTTCCTCGAAGGCGATTCCGGCCGCGGCCTGCACATCATCGGCGAGGCCGGCGTCGGCAAGACCACCCTGCTCGACGCGGTGGCCGAGGCCGTGAGCGAGGCGGACTGCCGCGTACTACGTGCCAACGGCGTCGAATTCGAGGCCGACGTCTCGTTCGCCGGACTCCACCAGATACTGACGCCGGTCCTGGACGACATCGAGCGGCTGCCGTCCGACTACCGCGAAGCCCTCCTGGTCGCACTCGGCTTCGGCGCGGGCCCTGCTCCGGGCCGACTGCTCCTGGTCAACGCCACCCTCACGCTGCTGCGGCAGCTCGCGGCCGAGAAGCCGCTTCTCCTGATCGTCGACGACCTGCCGTGGCTGGACCGGGCGAGCGCCGTGATCCTGGGCTTCGTCGCGCGCCGGCTGTCCGGCGGCACTGTCGGCTTCCTCGCCGCCTCGCGCACCGGCGGAGCGAACATGCTCGACCACAGCGGCCTGTACGAGACCGAGTTGGAGCCGCTCGACGACGACTCGGCGCATCTCCTTCTCGCCGCCCGCTACCCGGGCCTGGCCGCCCGGGTCCGGGCGCGGGTGGTCGCCGAGGCCCGCGGCAACCCGCTGGCCCTGATGGAGCTGCCGAGGGAACTCACCGCGTCGCAGCGGACCGCACATGAAGACCTGCCGATGGTGCTGCCGCTGGGCGAGCACCTGCGCGAGCTGTTCGTCACCCGGGTCACCGCCCTGACCGCGGACGCGCGCCGGCTCCTGCTGCTGGCCGCACTGGACGGCACGGGGGATCTGCGCGTACTCCACCGGGCCGTCGGCACCGACACGGCGGTCCTGGAGGACCTCGCGCCCGCCGAGCGCGAACGCCTCGTCCGGACCGACGGTGCGACACGCAGCCTCGCGTTCCGTCACCCACTGATCCGCGCGGCAGTCGTGGAGGCGTCCACACTGGCGCAGCGGCGAGCCGCACACCAAGCGCTGGCGGCAGCCCTCGCCGAA
Organism: Streptomyces sp. NPDC001292; assembly: GCF_042896465.1. Classification (NCBI taxonomy): domain Bacteria; kingdom Bacillati; phylum Actinomycetota; class Actinomycetes; order Kitasatosporales; family Streptomycetaceae; genus Streptomyces; species Streptomyces sp. NPDC001292. The sequence continues at coordinate 125,111 of NZ_JBIAXG010000023.1, read as the reverse complement.
CGCCCGGAGCGGCAGGCCTGGCACCTCGCGGAGGCAGCCATCGAACCGGACGAACAGGTGGCCCTACGACTTCAGGACGCGGCCCACGCCGTGCTGCACCGCGGCGACGCCATCGGAGCCGTCGCCGCCCTGACCAGAGCCGCCGAACTCAGCCCCGTGGCCCACGACCGGGCGCGGCGGCTCGCCGAGGCGGCCTACCTCGGTGCCGAGGCGGCCGGCGATGTGGCAGGAGCCTCGGAGCTGCTGCAACGGGCGCAGGCCGCCGAGCCCGGTTCGAGCGCCGCCCTGTACGCGGCGGCAGCGGCGGTCTACGTCCTCATCAACACCGAGGCCGACCTCATCACAGCCCACCGCCTGCTGGTCGGCGCCATCGAAGCGGCCGGACCGGACTACGACGCCGACGACCCCGCGCTCATAGACGCGCTGCACACCCTCCAACTGGTCTGCTGGTGGAGCGGTCGCGCCGATCTGTGGGCTCCGTTCGTCAACGCCGTGGGCCGTCTGAAGCCGTCCCCGCCGCCCGTACTGGCCATGGCCGCGCGCACGTTCCCCGATCCGGCGCGCACCGGGCTCGCGGCGCTCTCCGACCTGGACGGGGTCCGCGAGGTGCTGCGCCGCACGACTGATCCGACGGTACTCGTCCGAGGTGCGACTGCGACGATCTACATCGACCAGGTCGGCGAACTACGAGACCGATTGTGGGAGTTGGTCCGCCAAGGCCGTGACAGCAGCGGACAGGTGCGCCGCCACCTCGGTGCGCTGATGCACCTGTGCATGGAGGACTTCCTGACCGGCGACTGGGAGGGGGCGCAGCAACTCGCCGACGAGGGAGCGGCACTGTGTGACGCCGAGTACCCCTTCTTCGCCTGGTATTTCCAGTACAACCAAGTCCTGCTGCACGGGGCGCGCGGCGAGGTGGAAGCTGGGGAAGCCCTGGCCGAACGGATGGTGCGCTGGGGCACGCGCAGGGGCGTCGGCGCGGCGGTTGCCTTCGCCCACCAGGCGCGGACCTTGGTCTGCCTGGGCAGTGGCGACTACGAGGCCGCCTACCGCCATGCGACCGCCCTCACCCCGGCCGGGACCCTGGCCCTGTACAAGGCACACGCCCTGTGGGGTGCGTACGACCTGATCGAGGCTGCCGTACGCACCGGCCGCGACGCCGAGGCCGCCGCGCATCTGCGGGCCCTGCGCGAGCTGGATGTCGCGAGACTGTCCGACCGGCACGCGATGCTGGTCGAAGGCGCGGCCGGCCTGTGCGCCCCGGAGGATGAGGCGGTCGCGCACCTTCAGCAGGCGCTGTCGGTGCCGGGAGCGGACCGTTGGGCCTTCGAGGCGGCGCGGATCCGGCTGGCGCTCGGTGAGCGATTGCGGCGTACCAGCGCCAAGGGGCTGGCCCGCGTGCCGCTGACCGCTGCCGCGGGCGCCTTCGTCCGGCTCGGGGCCGCGCCGTGGGCGGAACGGGCCCGAATGGAACTGCGCGCGACCGGGCAGCCGACCCTGCCCGAGGGCACCCAGTCCTTGCTGACGCCGCAGGAACTGGAGATCGCGCACCTGGCGGCGTCCGGCCTGAGCAACAAGCAGATCGGGGAACGGCTCTACATCTCGCACCGGACCGTCGGCGCCCACCTGTACAAGGTGTATCCGAAACTCGGGATCACCACGCGGGCTGCTCTGCGCGACGCGCTGAACGCGATGGACGGCGACGGGTGAGTCCCGCCGGTCCCTGAGCGCTCAGCCCTGGTCCAAGCCCGCTTCCGGGGCGAGCAGGACGGCGACCGGGCTGGTGTGGGAGACTGCGTCGCTGACGCGAGGGTTGAAGAAGGCGGCGACCGCACCTCGGTGATGCGGACTGAGGACGACGAGGTCCGCTCCGACCTCCTTGACGGCGAGGGAGATGACACTGGGTATCTGCCGGGTCATGGCGTCGACAGTGACCCCGCGGGCGGCGACGCCCATTTCCCGGAGACCGCCGAGCACGTCCTTGAGGATCTCGTCGGCTTCGGGGTACTCCTCCAGGGGTACGACCGTGTCCCAGGCGATCGTTGACGCGGCGACGTGCACGACGTGAACCTCGGCACCGGTCAACCGAGCCAACTCGCCAGCCGTGCGGACCGCGCAGTGTCGGGCAGGGCTCGGATCGACGGCAACGAGGATGCTCTTGAACATGGGATCCTTCCCTCTTACGAGGCAGGCGCGACGAGCCACGAATGCCTGTGGCGAAACACGTACGGTGCGCGGCTGGCGCGGCCCGGTGGGCATGACGCACCACGGGCCGCGCGTCGCATCTCAGCCCCGACGCGAACGGCTACTTGGACGAGTCTCCGCCGTCACACCAGTCCCTTGGGCTCCACGAACTGCGGGTCCCGCTTGAGCGCCGCCCACTCCTCCTTGTAGGGCACCCACAGCTCGCGGGCCGCCTCGGCGAGCGGCGACTTCCAGTCCCGGAACCACTCCGCCATGAGCGCGATCGTGGTCACCGGCACCGCGCCCGCCTGCACGAGCCTGAGCACCGAAGTGTCGTGGATCTCCTTGGTCGCGTCACCCACCGCGTCCGCGACGAACGCGACCTCGTAGCCGTCGGCGATCGCGTCGATTGCCGGGAAGGTCAGACACACCGACGTGACGATGCCCGCCATCACCACCTTCTTGCGCCCGGTCGCCTTGATAGCGTCCACGAAGGCGGCGTCCTCCCAGGCGTTCATCTGGGACCGGTCGATCTCCTCGACATCGGGCAGCTCCGCCCGGATCGTCTTGATGGTCGGCCCGTTGACCCCCATCTCGACGCCGACAGTGCTGAGTACCACCGGGACGCCGATGGCCTTGGCGAACTTCGCCAGGTAGCGGGTGTTGAGCTCTATGACCCTTCGATCCTGCTCGAAGATCAGATCGAGCACCCCGTCCTGATAGTCGATCAGTGCCAGAGCGGACTCTGACGCATCGAAAATGGGCTGCCTCTTCTCACTCATCTCTCTGCCTTTCACATGGTTCGTTTGTCACAGGACAGTCAACGGCGCGGGCAATTCCTCGCTGAGGGACGACGTCGCATCCGCTGAGACCCGAGTCTCGTGCGCCTGAGTGAGAGCCACATCCGTCAAGCAACTGGTAGTCCGGACGCGCGCTGCTCCCAGTCATTCGACTGCCACACGGCTGATGACTGTCAAAGGCTCACCGCTTGACTTGCGGGAACGCTTGCTGGCCTGGTCTGTTGCTAGCCCTCTCTGTCAAAGTAGGTCGAGTCAGGCATACTGGATGATTCATTGAGTCGAGGGCGGAGAAGGAGCAGTGCCCGGGTGGCCAGCACGAACGACCACGGGACCCCTGATCCGCAGGTGGAAGCCCGGTCGACCGGTCCGCGCCGGTATACCGCGGAGTACAAGGCGAGGATCCTCGCCGAGTACGAGTCGTTGGACAAGAAGGGCAAGGGTGCTCTGCTGCGGCGGGAGGGCCTGTACTCGTCGTTGATCACGACGTGGCGGCAGCAGCGGGACAAGGGCGCCCTGGACGCGCTCGCCGCGCCGGCCGGACGGCCGAAGGCGGACCCGCGGGACAGGGAGATCGCGAAGCTGAAGGCGGAGAAGGCCCGCCTGGAGGCCGATCTCACCAAGGCCCGCACGGTCATCGAGGTCCAGGGAAAACTCTCCGCGCTGCTCGACCAGTTCGCCACGGACAGCGCCCCGATCCGCAACGGCGAGAACACCAAGTGACCGGGGCCGACCCCACGGCCGTGTTCGACGCTGCCCGCGACCAGGCCCTCGAGGAGCTCACCGGGCTGGTCGGACGCGTCCAGGCGTGCACCGCGCTCGGCGTGAGCCGGGCCACCTACTACCGCCACCACCGCCGCAGCCCCGCCCCGGCCAGGCCGCGGCAAAAACGGCGCCGGCACCCCCGCGCGCTCACCCCGGAGGAGGAGATACGGGTCCTCGACGTGCTCCACTCCCCGGAGTTCGCCGACATGGCGCCCGCCGAGATCTACGCGATCCTCCTCGACCGGGGTGTCTACCTGTGCTCGGAGTCGACGATGTACCGGCTGCTGCGACGGCACGGCGAGGTCCGTGAACGCCGCCGCCAGGCCGCCCACCCGCCAAGGACCGTTCCCGAGCTGATCGCCGAGGGCCCGAACCGGGTCTGGAGCTGGGACATCACGAAGCTGAAAGGCCCGGTCAAGGGCGTCTACTACTGCCTCTACACGATCATCGACATCTTCAGCCGCTACACGGTCGGCTGGATGATCGCCGACCGGGAGAACAAGGACCTCGCCGAGCGGTTCCTGTCCGAGACCATCGCCAAGTACGTTATCGGACCAGGACAGTTGACGATCCACTCGGACCGCGGGTCCCCAATGGTCGCGCAGAACGTCGCCCAGATGATGGCCGGCCTCGGCGTCACCAAGTCCCACTCCAGACCGAAGACGTCGAACGACAACCCCTACAGCGAGAGCCAGTACAAGACCCTGAAATACCGGCACGACTTCCCGGACCGCTTCGGCTCCCTCGAGGACGCCCGAGCCTGGTGCACCCGCTTCTTCACCTGGTACAACGAGGAGCACCGCCACTCCGGGATCGGCCTGCACACCCCTTACGACGTGCACTTCGGCCTCGCCGATCAGCTCCGCGAGATGCGTGCCGACGTCCTCCAGGCGGTCTACGCCAAGCACCCCGAACGCTTCGTCCGCAAGCCGCCGGAGCCCCCGAAGCTCCCCGAAGCGGCCTGGATCAACAGGCCGGCACCAGACGACCCACTGATCCCGACACAACGTTAGAACGACCTACCTGCCTTGATCGCTTTGACAGGTTCCGTAGAGCGGCGATTGCTCCAGCCCGACCTACCGGACCCGCCTCTGACGGCTTACGTGGGGGCTGATGATCTTGCCTGGGGCAGCACGGCCCGGGGACGGTGAGGTGCAGCGAGCGGGGCGGAGATCGGCGCCCACAGCGGCAGTCTTGAGACGGGGCCCGGAAAGTCGCATACGTTGCCGTGCCCGTCCACGATTGATCCACTGCGCGGTATTCGGCCAGGTCCGATGGCTTTGTGCCATTGGCTCTGTCAGGTTGCCGAAGGGGCGTGGGAGGTTCTTGATGGTGATCGTTGCGGGAGGGGCCGGTCGTGGAGTCCGAGGTGTCGCCGTCGTACAAGGGGTATCGGTTCCCGGCCGAGGTGATCGGTCACGCGGTGTGGCTGTATCACCGTTTCCCACTCTCGTATCGGGAGGTCGAGGAGCTCCTGTTCGAGCGGGGCATCACGGTCTCGTACGAGACGGTCCGTGCCTGGTGCGCGACGTTCGGCCCCGCCTACGCCCGGAACCTGCGTCGCCGCCGGCCCCGCCCGGGCGACAAGTGGCACATGGACGAGGTGTTCATCAAAGTCAACGGGAAGAGGCGGTATCTCTGGCGGGCCGTCGACCAGGACGGCAACGTCCTGGACATTCTGGTGCAGAGCAAGCGTGATGGCCGGGCTGCGAAACGCTTCTTCCGCAAGCTGCTGAAGGATCTTGAGTACGTACCCCGTGTACTCGTCACGGACAAGCTCCGCAGCTACGGCGTCGCCCACCGCGAGGTCATGCCCTCGGTGGAGCACCGCAGCTCGAAGTACTTGAACAACCGTGCAGAGAACAGCCATCAGCCCACGAGGCAGCACGAGAGGGCTATGAAGAACTTCCGCTCAACGGGTACGGCGCAGAGATTCCTCGCCGCGTTCTCAAGGATCTCGACACTCTTCCGGCCCCGCCGGCATCTAATCACAGCGAGTGACTACCGTGCCGAGATGACCGAACGATTCCGCCTCTGGAAGACCGTCACCGGCGCGGCCGCGCACGCCTGAGCACCGTGCACGGCACGGCACCCGAGCGCCATCAGTACGCCACAACTCACCTGCCACACACGCAACTTGACAAGGCCTGCCCGTCTCTCTTTCTGCTTCCCGAAGGGCCAGGAGAGCGGTGCTGTCGAAACTGGTGAACATTCAGCCCGGGCGCCGCGGCCCGCCGCCTCCCGAACCGGTGTCGATGTGCTGCCCCTTCTCGTGGACAGAGCCATCGCTGGCTCATGCGTACTTGATGTGGAGTGGGTGTTACGAAATCAGCGATGGACGCCGTGCGACATGCAGGACCGACTGGTCCTCGACGATTCGCTCCGCCCGGTTGATCTCGGCCCAGACGGCGTCGAGAGACAGGCCGAGGGTGTCGGCGATCGCTGCGATGGTCGGGAAGGCGGGGGTGGCCACACGGCCGGATTCGATCTTCCGCAAGGTTTCCGGCGAGATGCGCGAAGCGAGCGCCACGTCCAGCATCGAGCGGCAGCCCCGGGCTCGGCGGAGCAGGGCGCCAAGGCGCTGTCCGCGTTCTACCTCGGCGGGGGTGAGCGGCAACCTGACCATGACCCCATTCTAATACCGGTACAGTTAGACCGGGATAGTTATTGGACACACGTGAGAGGTCCCCCATGATTGAGATCCTGAACTCCGCGCGGCTTGAGCGGGCGAGGGACACCGGCGCTCTGGTCGGAAACATCCTGCACACACTGAAGCAGCGCAGCACGGTCGGGACGAACCTGCTGGACATCGACCAGTGGGCCAAAGAGATGATCACCGAGGCGGGAGCGCAGTCCTGCTACGTCGACTACGCACCTTCCTTCGGGCGCGGCCCGTTCGGGCACTACATCTGCACGGCCGTCAATGACGGAGTGCTCCACGGGCGGCCTCACAACTACACGCTGGCAGACGGGGATCTGCTGACTCTCGACCTCGCCGTAGCCAGGGGCGGGGTGGCCGCGGACGCCGCGATCAGCTTTCTGGTGGGCAAAGCCAGGCCAGCGGAGAGCGTCGCGATGATCGAGACGACCGAACGTGCACTCGCCGCCGGCATCGCCGCCGCCAAGCCTGGGGCGCGCATCGGCGACCTCTCCCACGCCATCGGCACGGTCCTCAGCAAGGCGGGCTACCCGATCAACACCGAGTTCGGAGGCCACGGCATCGGCTCGACCATGCACCAGGACCCCCACATCGCGAACACCGGACGGCCAGGCCGCGGATACAAGCTGCGCCCCGGACTGCTGCTCGCTCTGGAGCCCTGGGTCATGGCCGACACTGCCACACTCGTCACCGACGCCGACGGTTGGACGCTGCGCAGCGCGACAGGCTGCCGGACCGCGCACAGCGAGCACACCATCGCCATCACCGACAACGGAGCCGAAATTCTCACCCTGCCCACGCAGGCACGACCATAGGAGGGCGCTGTAACGAGTGGCCCAGCGGGCCGGGTGCGCCGCCGTCAATCTTCGTCGTCCTCGACAGCCTCCGGGTCCCGGAAGGGGCGCAGGCCCTGACCGGGTCCGCTGGCCTTGATGTTGAACAGATAGCGGCCCAGGAAGTTGATGTGCCGGTCCTTGAGCGGGGAGAGGCGGACCACGTCCTCGTTCTTGATGTCGTGGCCCTCGGCGCGGAGCTGGGCGACGGCGGCATCCAGGTAGCGGGTGTTCCACAGCGTATCCGGGGCAATCGGGTGAGCGGGCCGTATTTGTGCAGGTAGAACACTTGCGGTCGCGTCCGTGACGGTGCGCCCCGTCACCCTGGGGAGAGGTTGTCCAAGACATCGGCGGCCAGCTGGTCCGCGTCGTCGATCGCGGTGGTGAGCTCGTCCGGGGTGGCGCCCAGTGCGCCGAACAGGGCGTGGGCTCGTGCGGAGAAGTTGGCCGGAGCGGTCGGGAACTGCCCTGCCGCTTGGACGGCTCCTTTCTCGTTGAGCACCCAGCACCGGGCCTGGGCGTGCAGGGCGTGCACGAGGAGTCCCACCACGTGGAATAGGCAGCCGGCGATGTAGAAGGCGTCGCCGCGGGTCACGCCTTTGCGGGCGATGGACAAGGTGAATGGCACTTCCCATCGCGCGTTGGCGACCAGCGAGTCACGTAGGGGCTGCGGGTATGAGGTCTGGATCTGTTCCTGCAAGGCGGCCAGTTCGCCGGTGGGGTCTGCGAGGATGCGTCCGATGGCTACCTCACCGGCGTAGGCGTGCGAGTAGACCCCGAGCGGGTGGCCTGGCTGGGTGCCTACTTCGAAGTGTCCGGCTTGGCACTGCTGCCAGATCCGGTGCACGCGGTCGAGGCCGCGGTAGATCCAGTCGATGTGTGCCCCGTCGACGGTCAGCCAGCCACCGCCGTCGACCCAGGGACCCCATCCGCCCGGCTCGGTCACTTCGACCGTGCCGCCGGTCAGCTCGGTGGCGAGCAGGCGCAGGGCGGCGGTGTCCAGCGGAGGGCGGTAGTAGAGGCCAAGATCGAAGTCGGAGTCGGGCCTATGCGTGCCGCGTGCCCGGCTGCCGCCGAGGCAGACTGCGACGATGCCGCCGATGCCGGCCAGCCGGTTCGCGATCTCCGTCACTTGGTCCACTGGGTGGAGTCTGCCGAACGGGAGCGGTCCTGGCGACTGGATTACCGGTGACGGCTCGCGCCAGGGCCGAGGCGGCGTCGCAGTTCGAGGTTCTCGCTCTGTGCGGCTTCGAGGGCCTGCCGCAGGGCCTGGACCTCGTCGCGATGCCGCTGCTTGAGCTCGGCGAGCTGGGCGGTGAGGGTGCGCACGACGCTGCTGGGCGAGTCGTCGGGCGGCTGCGTGGCTGGTCGTGGCGGGTGGTTTCGCTGCTGGGACCTCAGCTGCTCGACGCGCTGGCGGATCTCGGTGGACCGGTAGAGGAAGTCGAGTGAGACGTCGGCGGTCTGGGCGAGGCCGCGGAAGGTGATGGGCTGTCCGCGGCGGATCATCTCCCGCAGGCCCTTCTCGGCGCGGGCCTGGGCGGCGGCGCTCTTGCGGGCGGCGGCCTGGCGGAGGTTGTCGGGGTTGCCGCGCATGCCAGTCAGCTCCCGTCCTGGCTGCGAGTGATCGCGTCGGTGCGGGCGTCGACACCGGCGCCGCGGACGGCCCGGTGTGGCCCGTCGGCGAGGCGGGTCTGTTCCAGCTTGAGGATGATGCGTCCGAGGGCGTCCTGTTCCTGGCGGCGTCCGGCGAGCCAGACGTTGTCCTCGCTCATCGGCTGTCCGGTCCGGACCGTGAAAGCGTTCTGCCGTTCCTCGATGAGCTGGGTGGTGAGTTCGGGCAGGAAGGTGGCGTCTGTGGCGAACTTGTCGCAGGTCAGGCAGGCGTTCCCCTTCGCGCAGGCCTGACGGGGTGGCAGCAGGCATAGCCCGTTGGGCAGGATGCGGTCGGTGCGTTTGTCGAGCTCCAGCATGTCGTAGAGGTCGTGTGGGTCGGTGGACAGTTCCCGGGCGTTGGCGGTGATCTTCCGGTAGCGCAGGAACTCGCGCTCGTGGGTCTCGGCGAGGGTTTGCGCGTAGTTCATCAGCATGGTTGGCGACATGTGGCCGAAGTAGCGCTGGACGACGTGCAGTGGGACGCCGGCATTGAGGAGGCTGGTGGCCTTGGTGTGCCGGAATCGGTGGGTGCGGTTGAAGTCCACCAGACGCCCGGCCTCGTCCCGGGTGTCGAGCCGCGTGGCGAACTCGGTGAGCTTGTCGCGGACGACCTCGACGGTCAGCGGCCGGTCGGCCCGGCGGTTGAGCTTGCGGGCTAGGAACAGGTACTTCGGCTGGGTGCCGGGGAACCAGTCGGCAGCCCGGTGCTCGTCGACCCACTGCTGCTGAGCCCGGATGATCGCGACGATCTCGGAGTCCACGAGGATCGTGTCCGGTGCCTTGTCGATTTTGGTCTGCTGGTAGCGGAGCTTGGCGACGAAGGCGCCTTCGTCCTCCGGAGCCGGGGTGGGGCGGTTCAGGGGCAGTAGCGGGTCGCGGTCGAGCATGACGATCTCGCTGATCCGCCGCCCGGTGCGGGCCAGCAGCATCAGCACGTGCATGACCTGCGGGTCGCCGAGTCCGCCCTTCTCCTCCGGGCGCCCGAGGAGCTCGATGTTCGCCATGATCTGGCTGAGCTCGCTGTCACCGATGACGTACTGGAGGTCGGGGCGGACGCGGGGGCGCTTCTTGTCGCTGCGTCGCCAGAGCACAGTGTGGTGGGGCCCCAGTTGCAGCCAGCCGGGCTCGTTGAGGGCGCGGGCGGCGGTCTCCTGGTTGTCGTGCATGAAGACGTAGAACTGCTCGATATCGGTGATCAGGTCGGTGATCCGCAGCTGGGACAGGGGCTTGCCTCGGTTCGGCCCGCCGCGGGCCGGGAGCTGACACAGGTGGCTGCGGTAGTCGAGCATGAAGGCCCGCAGTGCGGCGGCGTCGTCGCATAGCCAGGGGCCTGGCACGGGCTGCTGTTCGAGGTAGTCGCCCAGGAAGCCGATGCCACCCCGGCGGGCCCGGGCGGTGGACCAGGTTAGTTCGCCGGTCTCCATGTGCACCTTCAAGTGCCACTGGAGCCCCCGCCGTAGCCAGAAGGGATTGAGGCTGTGGAAGGAAATCCGACCCGCCCCCTGCGGTTCGTGCGGGCGGCGGGGAATGCGAGGGTCGAGCCGCAGTCCCCAGGTCTCACGCTGCCACCACGGCTGCTCGTCGCAGGCCCACCACAGCATCTGGTAGCAGCGTCGCAGCACGCGCTCGATCGCCCGGCGGGTGCTGAGCGCCGGGAGTTCGCCGGTCCGGCGGGCGCGGGTGGCGGCCAGCGTCCGGTACCACCACTGCGGTGTCCGCTCCAGCAGCGAGACCGGAGCCTGGGGCATGGCCTGGAACGCGTCGTTCAGTCGTCACCAACCTGACATGCCGTCACTGACGCCCACCCACCGACACCAAACCAGCACATCGCACGTAACACAGCTCCCGGTCGACAGAGACAGACACGGGTCATCCCCTGGGGGCGGTGGCAGACCAGTGTCAGGTAGATGCCGGTTCGGGCGCGCAACTGCAGGAGGCGCATCGCGCGGCGGGCGGTGAGGCGGTGCGCGCGCAGCACGGTGGGCCGGGTGACGGGAAGGGCAGTGATGTGGTCCCGTTGGGAGTGGAGCGCCGCGAGTTGCCTCCCTTGGAGGGGGAGGCAACTCGCGGCGGGTTGATCAGTCCTCGCGCAGGTGGCGGGCGGCCAGTGCGTGGAGGGTGCCGTCTTCCGTAAGGGCGAAGACGTAGTCACCGCTGACGGTGAGCGCCGAGGTCACGCCGGAGCCGAGGTTGTACTCGGTCAGGAGCTTGCCGGTGGCACGATCCAGGACGAGCAGGCGGCCGTCGCGGGTGCCCGCGTACACCAGTTCCTTGGTTGCCAGGGCGTGCATCGTGGGCGATCCGGGACCCTCAGTGCACCCCCTGGCGACGTTCCACTTGTTGTCCAGCGGGCTCCTGCCGGGCAGGTAGCCGACCTTGGTCTCCCAGACCGGCTTGGACGGGTCGGCCGCGCTGGTGTCGTAGGCGCGGATGACGCCGTCACGGCTGGCGATGTAGGCAGTGCTGCCCCAGATCGCGGGGCTGGTCAGCGGGGCGGGGCCGTCCTCGCACGCCCCCGGAGCCTCCCAGCCGCCGCCCAAGGGGGACTTCCACAGCTCAGCACCGGTGCTGAGGTCGTGCCCGCGGACGCCGCTCTCCGTCATCGTCACCAGCTGCGGGTTGCCCGTGGCCGGGTCGGTCAGGGCCGGGGAGGAGTGGCTGCCGATGCCGCCGCCGGTGTCCTTCGCCCACAGCTGGCGGCAGCCGACGAGGTCCATGGCGACCACCGTGTTGCTGGAACCGGAGTGCAGGTAGGCGATGTCGGAGCCGGGCTGGCGAACAGCCGTGCTGTGGAACTGGCCCCAGCTCGCCGCGCCCCCGAAGCCGCCCAGCAGGTCGCCGGTCTTGGCGTCACGGCACTCGATCTTGCCCCAGTTCTGGTAGACGGCGACCGTGCGCGGCTCGGCCTTCAGGTCGAAGACGGTGACCGGACCACCGGCCCGGCCGTACCGGCGGACGGTGTCGCCGTGCTGCTGCTCGTCCTCGATCTTCTGCCAGACGACGTGGCCGTCCTTGGCGTCCAGCGCGTAGATCCGGCCGACGGCGGTGGTTATGTAGACCTTGCCGTCGTGGTAGGTCGGTGCCGACTCGGCGTCACCGTCCAGGTAGGTGCGCCAGATCTCGCGGCCGGACTTGATGTCGTAGGCCAGCATCATGTGGTGCGGCGAGTCGAACGCCCGGGAGGAGACGATCACCTTGCCGTCCGCCACGACCGAACCGTTGAGGTTGAACTGCTCGCCGGTGTTGGCCGCCCACTGCAGGTCGAGCTTGGTGCCCGGGTCGTCGCTGCTGTCGGAGCGGCCCGCCTCGTCGCGGCCCTGACGCAGCCAGTCCTGGCCGGTCTTCGGCGCGGCGATCTTGTCTTCGGGCACCACCGTGAAGGTGTTGGTGACGGTGGGCCACGCCTTGCCCCGCGTGTCGACCGCGGTCATCTCGGCCGTGTAGGTGCCCGGCTCCATGCCGGGGAGGTTGTCGCTGACCCGGGTCCAGGAGGTCCGGGCCTCCGGGCAGGGCTCCCGGGTGCCGCCGGGGGCCGTGTAGCAGTTCTCGATACCGGTCTTGCGGACCTTGGTGCCGAACTTCATCCGCTCCTGGTGCCAGGCGATGCGGCCGCGTGAGTCGCGGATGGTCAGTGAGGCCGTGTCCGGGGTGCGCCCGGCGTCCTCGGTGTACAGCTCGATCGGGATTCCGGCGCTGTCGCCGTGCACACTGTCCTGCGCGGGGCTGACCAGCGCGACCGCGTTGCGGACGGCGAACTGGCGGTGGGTGCCCATCACATAGCCGGTGTCCTCGTTGCGCTTCGTGTTCGGGTCGTCGTAGATGCCCTTGAAGTCGAGGATCTTGAAGTCCGGGTGGGAACCGTCAATGCCGTAGGTGCCCCCCTGGTTGTTGACCTCAACCGAGCGGTCGAAGGCGCCACGGCGGTACTCGGCCTGCTGGTTGTGGCCCGCGGCGAACATGCGCACGTCGTACTTCGACAGCTCGTCGATGGTCGGCTGCATGCCGGCCCCCGGACCCCACTTGGTGAACAGGGACCGGTGCGCGAAGACCATCACCTGCTTGCCGACGGCGTGGCGCTTGAGGTCCTCGCGCAGCCAGTCCAGCTGCGGCTTCAGGCCGCTGGAGTCGTAGTTGTCCTCAAGGACGACGATGTGACGGCCGTTGCGGTCGAAGCTGTACCACTCCGGGCCCATGTTCTTGCGCCAGTACTCCATGCTGCCGGCATAGCCCTGGGAGGTGGCGGTGCCGCCGAAGTCGTGGTTGCCGATCACCGGGTAGAAGGGCATGCCGAGCTTGCCCTCGGTCAGGCCCTTGCGCAGGATGTCGTAGCCGCCCTGACGCCGCGGCTCCGCTGCGTAGTCGGTGACAGTGTTGTCACCGGTCGTGATCGCCATCGTGGCACCGTCGACCTGGGACATCGCCTCGACCTGACCGGTCCAGTTCGGCAGGGTGGTACGCGCTGCGCCGTCCGTGGTGTTGCTGACCTCGCTGTCCGAGCTCATCAACCACTTTTCGGTGGGGTTGGCAGCGTTCTTGTCCTTGACGAGGGCGAAGTCGATGCCGGAGCCACCCTCCTCCGGGACCTTGTGGAAGAACTGCGGGACGTAGTCCTCGCGCAGTGCGGGGGTGTAGCCGTTCGGGGAGACGATGTTGACGATGTCGGTCTCCCGGCGGGTCGGGTCCATCTGCAGGCTGTACGAGCCGTCGGGGCCGGTCGTGGCCCAGACGGAGCCGTCGTTGACGTCGACCCCGGGCATCGGAGCCTCGCCGGCGTCGCGCTTGCCGTTGCCGTTGGTGTCCTCGAAGACCGTGCCCGTGACGGTGACCGTGTTCGCCGCTGCCTCCTGGGCGAGCGGCGCGGCCGCGGCCACCTGGGGAGCCAGACAGGACAGCGCCACCGCGCCGACGGTGGCCAGCTTCACCGGCTTGCGGTTGGCGCCGACCTTGGCGGCCAGCTGGGCGAGCTGGAGCCGCCCGGTGCGGATCTGCCACACCACGAGCAGCAGCGCGGCGGCCAGCGCGATGCCGAGCGCCACCACTGCCCACGGGAAGGTGGGGAGCGCGTGGGCACCCGATGCGTCCACGACGGGGGTCTGCGCGTTGGCGTCGGCCGTGGTGCCGTCGAACTCGGCGACGACCTGGGTCAGCCCGCCCTGCTTCAGCATGGCGCTCAGGTCGAGCTTGTCGACGTGGCAGTTCCACGCGAGCTCGACCACGACACCGCCGGGGACGCCGCCGGAGTCTCCGGCGACGCCGGAGCCGGTGGCGGGGCAGCTGGAGGTGCTCAGCAGGTGCGACGCCCAAGCGCCGGCGTTCTGCGGTGACACCACGTCACGGTGGACGATCAGCCGCCCGCTGGTGACGTCGTTCTTGGTGGAGACGACGAGTTCGCCGTGCTGCGGCGACACATGCGCCGCGGCAGGCTGCGCACAGAAGCCCAGGATCAAGGAGAGCAGCGCGAGGCCTAGACCAGCTGCTCTGCGTAGGAATCTCATGGACAAGGAAGCTAGCTTGACTGGACAGCCTGCCGGTTGGGAAAGAGCGATCTTCATCGAAGAGTCCATGGGAATTCATGCGAGGGCGCGTGAGGCCCGCCCATGGCGGCGCCGCCCGGCGTCGGTGAGCCGCATGAGGGCCAGCAACCCGTTGGGGGCGTAGCGAGGGCTCTGTCAGGTTGCCGAAGGGGCGTGGGAGGTTCTTGATGGTGATCGTTGCGGGAGGGGCCGGTCGTGGAGTCCGAGGTGTCGCCGTCGTACAAGGGGTATCGGTTCCCGGCCGAGGTGATCGGTCACGCGGTGTGGCTGTATCACCGTTTCTCACTCTCGTATCGGGAGGTCGAGGAGCTCCTGTTCGAGCGGGGCATCACGGTCTCGTACGAGACGGTCCGTGCCTGGTGCGCGACGTTCGGCCCCGCCTACGCCCGGAACCTGCGTCGCCGCTGGCCCCGCCCGGGCGACAAGTGGCACATGGACGAGGTGTTCATCAAAGTCAACGGGAAGAGGCGGTATCTCTGGCGGGCCGTCGACCAGGACGGCAACGTCCTGGACATTCTGGTGCAGAGCAAGCGTGATGGCCGGGCTGCGAAACGCTTCTTCCGCAAGCTGCTGAAGGATCTTGAGTACGTACCCCGTGTACTCGTCACGGACAAGCTCCGCAGCTACGGCGTCGCCCACCGCGAGGTCATGCCCTCGGTGGAGCACCGCAGCTCGAAGTACTTGAACAACCGTGCAGAGAACAGCCATCAGCCCACGAGGCAGCGCGAGAGGGCTATGAAGAACTTCCGCTCAACGGGTACGGCGCAGAGATTCCTCGCCGCGTTCTCAAGGATCTCGACACTCTTCCGGCCCCGCCGGCATCTAATCACAGCGAGTGACTACCGTGCCGAGATGACCGAACGATTCCGCCTCTGGAAGACCGTCACCGGCGCGGCCGCGCACGCCTGAGCACCGTGCACGGCACGGCACCCGAGCGCCATCAGTACGCCACAACTCACCTGCCACACACGCAACTTGACAAGGCCGTCTCCGTTGTTGCGTTGTCGGACCATCCGGTTGGTTTCCGCTGCGCTCTTCGAGATGCACGACGAATGGATCGCCTTACCTCGCCCCACCTCCCCGAAGGCGATATGGGTGATATCTACCACAAACTCTCTTTTGGTTCCTCCGCGCTACCCAACGCACCGAAATGCAACCGCCAGTTGATCCCCAACACCATGACGAGGGACACTACCTGGCGGATGCGTGTTCCCGACCGAGTGGCACTCGCTTCGGTATCCTCCCGTGCAGGTCATCGGAGGCCATTTACCCAAAGATTACTGGGCAGTTGACCTCAGGGTTTCGTGGTAGCGTCCTTGTTCGGAGGGACAGTGCAACCTGAAAGGGAAATCGTGAACACGGAGAAGATCGCCGCTCGCCGCCTCTCGCTGGAAGAGGTGACGAAGCTCGGCGTGAAGGACAGGCTCTTCGTTTCCGCCGACACGGCAGAACTCAAGCTTCCCGACTGCTATGTCCCTGCTTTTCTGACCAAGTCCGGTGAGAATTTCGAGGGCGGCTCGATCACGGCGAGAACCGTATTCCAGGAAGAGGTCTCCTGCCTTCCCGACGACGAGAATGAAGCCGGAATCTACTTGGCCGACGAGAACGGCTCGGTGACCATCGAGGTCCTCCAGTCCGCCGGTGTCGTGCTGGACCTGGCACTTTTCGTCCCTGGTGGGGACAAGGGGGCCCTCACGGCCCTTTACG
Organism: Streptomyces sp. NPDC001292; assembly: GCF_042896465.1. Lineage (NCBI taxonomy): Bacteria > Bacillati > Actinomycetota > Actinomycetes > Kitasatosporales > Streptomycetaceae > Streptomyces > Streptomyces sp. NPDC001292. The sequence continues at coordinate 108,976 of NZ_JBIAXG010000023.1, read as the reverse complement.
CTGCGGCCCGGCAGGCGTTCGGCGCCGACATCGTGCAGATCTGGCGCCAGGGACTCAAGGAGGTTCCCGACGTGAAGGTCGACATCTTCGAGGAGCAGATTCCCCGGGGGCGCAAGGGGAGCGACAGCCCCAAGCGTGACCGTCGCGCGATCGACACCTACCCCACCCGTGCGGACTTCATCGAGTTCTCCGCGGGGTGGAAGCCGGTCGTTGAGATTCACAGGCCGATTGTTGACAACACCCCGACCATCTGAGGCGGCGTTACCTCTCGGTCTCGGCCTGAGGGAACGCCGAGAACGCATGCGCCGGACCCGGTCGCCCCCTTAGTACTCCAGCTGTAGATCGTGATCTTCATGTCTGAGATGCGGCTTGTCGCTGGTAATGGCTGGCGCGTGATCGCTGCTGATGGCGGCGTCGCCAGTCGGACCAGCCGAGTCGGTGGGCGATGTCGTGGAGGGGCTGGACGACGACCGTGATGAACAGGCGCTGGATCTCGTTGCAGGACAACGGGACCAGCGCGTCCGGGGCGGGGGTGCGAGCGTGTTCGTCAGCGCGGACCACGGCCAAGAAGGCGTGGGCGAGCATCGCCAGGGTGACCCAGCGGATCCACGAGGGATACCGGCGGACCTGGTGCTCATCGAGTCCGGCCAGCCCCTTCTCGGATTGAAAGGTCTCCTCGACCCGCCACCTTGATCCCGCGACCCGCACCAGAGTGGTCAACGGCACCGAATCGGGCGAGTAGCAGCGGTAGTAGGCCAGTTCGCCGGTAGTGCGATTGCGGCGGATCAGCAGCTGGTGATGGTCTGGGCGGGGATCGGCAAGACCGATGACGGCCCAGTCGTAGAACCGCTGCCCCTTCGCACCGCGTCCAGCCGAGAGCTTCTGCCAGGCCCGCTTCGGCACCTTCTTCACCAGGGCATCGGCGCGGAACGTGCCTGCGCCGGTGGTCACTTCGGCCGAACAGGCCACCGCGAGGACATAGCCGATGCCGCGTTCTTCCAGAGCCGTGCGCAGTTTCGGGTTGCCGCCGTAGACCTCGTCACCGGTGACCCAGCCCAGTGGTGTCCGGCGTCCAGGAAGCGTTCGATCATCATGCGGGCCAGTTCCGGCTTGGTCGCGAAGACGGTGTCCTCGCCAAGCCCCGCGGCCCGGCAGCGCTCCGGATCGCATGTCCAGGAGCGCGGGATGTACAGCTCCCGGTCCACCGCCGCGTGTCCCCGGGAGCCGGCGTAGACGAGGTAAACGGCGACCTGGGAGTTCTCGATCCGCCCGGCCGTTCCGGTGTACTGGCGCTGGACCCCGACCGTGTGCGTGCCCTTCTTCACATCGCCGGTCTCGTCGACTACCAGCACCGCCGCCTCGTCGTGGAGGTGCTCGACGACGTATTCGCGCACGTCATCGCGGGCGGCGTCGGCATCCCAGGAGGCCCGGCACAACAGATGCTGCATGCCGTGCGGGCTGGCCTCACCGGCCCACTCCGCGATCGTCCAGCAGTTTTTGCGCGGGAGGTCCGACAGCAGGCCGAGCACCAACCGCCCAGCCCGCAGGCGGGGTTCATAGCGGTTGAACCGGCCCGCGATCCGGCTCATGGCCACCTCGAACGCCTCCCGCCATCGAACGGGATCTATGCTGTGGCCTGCGGCCACCGTCTCTTCGTAAGTCCACACAACTCACGATGATCAACGGTGGCCGTACCTGTCTTCGCTCCCGCCCCGGCCCAGCGCGATGACGATCTACGGGCGTTCGGTGAGCAACTCCGCGAGACGGTCAGCGAATTCGGTGAGCCAGTCCAACTGTGGCCCGGCGCGAGCGATGCGGAATCCGTGGCGGCGGCCCCAGAACGCAGCCTGGACGGCATGGAACTGGGCCCAACGCTGGGCGCGTTCGCGATCGACTTCCGCGGCCTCGGCGAAGACGTCCAGAGTGCGGTGGACCGCCTTGCGCAGGTCGTCCGCCTCGAGGAGCGTCAACGCGCGCGACTTGAGGAGCGTGCCGCCGTCGTAAGCGGGATCTCCTGCATATCCCTTGGGATCGACGGCCAGCCATGGCTCACGGTCGGCACGCAGGATGTTCCTGGCGTGGAGGTCACCGTGGATGAGGGTGTCCGGCTGGACGCGGCCCATCTCGCGGACGGTCGCCACGGCGGCGTCCACCACGTAGCGCGACAGTGCGTGCGTCAGTTCCTCAGCGTCCTTGCGTAGCTGCTCCTCCCAGACATTGGCCTGCTCTTTCAGCCGGGGCAGGCCCGGCGGCGCGGGAATGGCCAGCCGGCGGCTGATCCGCCCTGCGACCCTCACAACCTCGTCGCCGTCGTCGACTCCGGCCAGAGTTGACGTATGGACCCGCTCAAGCAGCATTGCGAACCGCTCATCGTCACGCTCGTGCAGCAGGACCGCTCCGCGCCCGCCCCAAGCCGCGAAAGCATCCGGCTCGTGGACGTTGCCAGGGTGCGGAAATGACACCTTCAGCACAGCAGTACCTTCGGCCCGCTGCCGCACGGGGATGATGACCCCGACGCCCCCGTGCATGACCTTCCCGTCCGGCACGCACTCCCAGCGCCCCAGCAGCTCTTCCACGATCCTGGCCAGTCCGCCGAGCCACGCCGCTCCGGGCTCTCCTTCGCGCTCAATCGTGCTCTGCGCGAACGCCTCTGGTATCTCGATCACCCGGGCACCTTACGTGCCGGCCTGACGCCGCCGCCCAAGCCCGAGCCAGCCCCCCCCAGGCAGCCCCCCGACCATGAAGATCACGATCTACAGCTGGAGTATTAGCGGCCCAAGGAGCCGTCGGAAAATAACTCACGAACGCCGAACGCCGTGCCCCTCGATGACCTCGCGAGACAGCCCGCCTGACCAAGATCAAAGCCTGAAGTTATTCTGCGACAGCCCTCAGGGCTTCGGCGTAGTCGAGTGACGCCGCGTTCGGCTTCGCCGGCGCCCTGGTGGACCGCAGCGGCGCGGCGATCGTCTGGCCCCACCGCGCCGCGAGTATTTCCTGGGGGGCTTCCCAGGCCACCCAGTGGCCTGTGCCGGGAATGACTACGCTCCGCAGGTGGGTTCAGAGAAGGGCCGCTCTGCGGCAGCTGTAACACCCGCGAGGGCAAGGGCTCGCCGTACCACGTTCTCCGGCTCGAAGGTGGCGCGCTGCACCTCCTGGAGTGCCGCGGCTGCCTCGAACAGCGGACCCTGCCGCGCCGGTTCCACCTGGACGTGGTCCGCGCCCATCTGGAGCAGACCGAGTGGCACGGGCGCTGCCGCTGGCAGCCGTACGCCCGCGAGCCGGAGCACGCGCACGTTGTCCATCGGTTCCAGCTGGAGTGCAGCGGCTGGCACGCGCCTGGCAACTGGACGAAGGACGTCACGGCGTCTGAGGTGACCGCGCTCGTGCGGGCCTTCGTCGACGCGGCGCTCGCCGCGCAGGAGGGTCGGCCTGCTCCTGGCGCCACCACGGGTATTGGATGACCGGCGTGCGGCGGTGTCGTTGAGCACGGCATCGCGTGCATGAACATCCGACCCCCGCGGATACGCGAGCGAGCCCGGACCGATCGGTCCGGGCTCGCGGGCTGTTCGGGGCCCCCGGCTGCTACAGGTCGAACTCCAGGTGCTCGATGTCGGTGAAGCGGACTTCCTCCAGCTGGCCGGCGCGGCGGCCGTTGTCCTGGAAGTACACCTCCTTGAGCTGCTGTTCGGTGGCGCCGGCTTCCTGGGCGTCGAAGAGGCGGGCGGCGTACTGCGGCGGGAGGGCGACGGTCAGGTGCCGGATGCGGTCCTGGTCCGTCGACCCGATCGGCGCGGTGTAGCCCATGCGGGCACGGGTGTCGATGACGATGCCGCCGGTGGTCGCCGCCTTCTGCCGGGCCTTGGCCCGGATCTGCGGTTGCCATCGCTTCTTCACCTCGCGCTCCAGGCGGGCTGCGAGGTCCGGGCGGGGCTTCTTGATCTGGTCCTTCACGTACCGCTCGACGGTGCGCTGGGAGATGCGCAGCATCTGGGCGACCGCCTTGGTGCTCTTGAGCTGCTTGACCAGGTACCGCATCTGCGCGGGCGCGCTCTTGGGTGCCGGGCGGGTGAACGCCTTCTGCACCGCGGCGTCCAGGCCGTCCCCGAACAGGCTCATTGTCGGCCTCTCCTACTCTCCGTTGTCGACGTCGGTGACGGTGCCGTCCTTGATGTAGCGGGCGAGGTTGAGCTCCGGGGCGTTGAACCGCTCGCGGACCTCTTCGCCCCACAGGACGGACTGGGTGCCCTCGTGCTTGACCAGGCCGGGGTTGATGCCGAGCTTGAAGCCGCCGGGCAGCGGCTTGCCCTCCCGGTAGGGCAGGAAGTCCAGCGGGCTGGTGCCTTCGGCCGCGTAGACGACGCAGTCGGACAGGATCGCGACCGGGTACTGCCCGGTGAACGCCGCGTGCTTCACGATCTTGCGGTGCAGGTTGATCCGGGTGCGGGAGATGACCGCCGCGCGGATGTCCGGCCGTCACGTCGGCCGGGACAGCGCCCGCCACGGCTCACCGGGGCGCCAGCCCTCGCCCCGGGGCCGCTCGCGCAGCTTGCCCAGGCCGCCCTTCACCGTCGCCTTGACCGCCGAGACGACGATCGCCAACTCCGGGTCACGTTCCTTGTAGTCGTCCATCGCCGCGAGGAAGTCGGCCGGCGCCATGTCCGCGTGCACGCCGAGGTCGGCCATCGTGGCGAGGTAAGCATCGCGCAGCCGGTTGTACCAGCCGTCCAGGTAGCGGCCGTTCTCCCGCCGCACCCACCCCTCCAGCGGGCGCACCTCGTAGCCGAGCTCCACCGCGTACGCCACGGTGGGCGTCGCGTACCAGGCCGGCCCCTCCGGACGGTCACCCTTCGGCGTGAACGGGCTGGGCAACAGGCTGCCGTCCAGCTCCACCCACTCCTTGCCGACCTTCACCTTGGACAGGTCGACGTGGGAGAGGTCCACCAGCCACGAGCCGGGCAGCTTCGGGTCGAAGACCGGGTTCGTGACGTGCGTCGGCGCTCCGAGGCCGACGGGCAGGCCGTTGGCGCCCGCCGCGAAGGCCATGTTCACGTCGATGCCGATCAAGTGCCGCAGGGTGCATTCGGCGTCTGTCATCGGCCGCGCCCAGTCGTACGCCTCCTCGAACAGCTTCTCCGCCGGGCCACGGACGTGGAAGCGCGGCAGGTCCTTGAGGAGCGGGTGTCCGTCGGGGGCCTCGCACGGTGCCGGGTCGACCGGGTCCTTGCCCAGGGAGCCGGGGTTGTGCTCGGAGTGCCGCTTGCCGTCGGCGTCCGGCTCGGAGGCACGGGTCGCCGGATGCAGCGCGGTCATCAGCTCCAGGCCGGTCACCGCGGTCGATCCGCGCGGCGTCATCACCCGGGACGCGTACACACCCAGGACGCGGGCGAGTTCGGCTGGCGGGAGCTGCCCGGCCGAGCTCCAGTGCCGGGTGTCCAACGCGTGCCACGACGGGATGCACAACTGCACGCAGGCCCGCTCCGAACCCTGCGCGGGGCGGTAAATCCGCGCCCACGGGCCGAACCCCCGCTTCGTCAGCTTCCAGTCGGCGCGGGCCAGCTGCTTGATGACCTTGTGGTCCTCCGGGATCCGCCCGGCGAGCCGCTCCTCATCCGTGAGCGCGGCCGGGAGGCCGTAACGCTCCAGCGCAGCCTCGGTCAGCACGAGCAGCGGGTCGGCGTCCTTGCCCGGCCCGGACAGCTTTGGCTGACCGAGCCGCGCCTCCTTGAGTGTCCATTCCACCAAGGCCGGGATGCTCTTGGCAGGCACGTCCAGGACCAGGCCCCCGGGGCAGTACGCCAGCACCTGCCCGTCCTCGACGTCGACGACTGCGAGCGGTCCGTTCTCGAAGCGCGGGTCGGTGCCGCCTGCCGGGGTGCCGGCCGGGGCCGCCTTCTTTACGCCCGGGCGGCGCGACGTCGACGTACTCCTGGTGGTGCGCGGCGGACGCGGCGCGGCCTGCGGAGCAGTGGCGGGAGCGGGGGCGGTCTGAGTGTTCTCGTGTGCAGTTATGGCCGCAGCCTCGGAGGCTGGGCCTGCGGACAGAGCCTGTTCTGCCGGGGCGGGCGTGCCGGTGAACGTGGCCGGCACCGGCGCGGCCGTCGACTCCGGCGCAGTCGTGGGTGCGGGGTAGAGCTCCGCGAGCTGCTTGAGCAGCCGGGCGTATGCCTCGCGCTCCGGACCGCGCGGCTCGGTCGGCTTCTTGATCGACTCCCAGCCGGACACCGTGGCCCGGCGCACCTTCAGCGCGGCGGCGACTTCGTCCAGTGTCAGGCCGTGCGCCTGACGCAGCCGCTTGCGCTCCTCCGCGGGCGGCAGCGGAGAGCGGGATGCGATCAGCGCGTCGACCGCGTCGAACAACTCGGACATAAAACACCTCCTGATTACCCCCCCATGAACCGTACACATCACGCACTTTTACCGTACGGATCGCGTACGGAACGTGTTCGATGGCTGAGAAGTGCACACTTCCGTAAGGTAGTGTGCATGACGGAGACGACCTACTCGATCGTGGAAGCCCGCGCCCGCCTGGGCGCCATCGCACGCGAAGTCAGCGCCACCCGCGAACCAGTCGCCATCACCGACCACGGACAGACCGTCGCCATACTGGTCAGCCCCGCCGACGCCCTGGAACTGCAGGAGCTGCGCGCGCTGACCGCCTACCGCACCCGCCAGGCCCGCGGCGAAGACGCCGGCGTCCCGCACGACGAGGCGTACCGGCGTGTGTTCGGCGGAGCTGAGGCGTGAGCTACGAGGTCATCTGGGAGCCCGAGGCCCTCGCCCAGGCGGAGCGGTTCGCCAAGGACGACCCCGACGGGGTACGGCACGTGTTCACCGCCGTCGACCGCCTTGCCGACAACCCCCGCCCCGACGGCGCGTTCGGCAGCGCCGACCTGCTCCGCATCCACATCGGCGCCTACCGCGTCATGTACGAGATCAACGACCAGCAGATCCGCGTCAGTGTCATCCATCTCGGCCGCGTGCGCTGACCAGGCCCGCCCATTCGTGCGCCAGGCCAGGGCCCAGTCACGCCCCTGGGACACCTGTCCTTACGTCAAGCGGCCGTAACCGGGTGTCACGGTCAGGCAGAGGGGCGCCGCCTGGTGCCGCCGCCGCTTCCGTTCAACGGGATCAAGGTTTCCAGATGAGCGCCCTTGACCCAGGAGCCCAGCAGGTCGCGGTGCAGGGCCACGATGTCCTGGCGCAGTGCCAGGGCCTGATGGCGCTGGGCGGCGACCCGAACGACCGGCACACAGAGCTCTATCGGGAGCGTGTCCGGTCTGTGGACCCCCTGCCGGAACTGCTCGACGAAGGACCGATGCCGAAGTTCCGGCACGATCTTTACACCGAGCGCACCGGCAGACGATCACCGCAGGACCGGAGCAGAGTACGGCGCGACTGGCCTCCAACAACGAACTTGATGAGTTCGGCATCGATTCTCGGGATCGACCTGTACGACGAGATTGTGCTGAGGAGCCGAACCTTTGTGCAGGACGGCAAACCCACGGTCTTGGCGCTGAACATGATCCACATGCGGGCCCTCGGCTTCCGGGCCGCTCTGCCGGGGGAGGAGACGTCCTTCAAGCTCACGCCCATGGACGACCGGCGACGGGCTCACCCGCCACGTCCGCGCGTTCGGGAGGATGATCACCGAGGTGACCGGCTCCCGCAGTGGATCGAGGCGGTCCGCGCCGACGACCTGCCGAGTCTCGTTCAGCAGGGCGAGGCTGTCCAGATCGTCCCGCAGCGAGGCCGAAGACGGCGAGCCGGCACCGTGTTGCTCAGCTGCCACTTGGGGTGCGCTGAGTGACGACATGTACCTCGACATACGCCGACACGACCGCCTCGGCGGAGTGATCCACGGGTACCAACACGCTGCTTGACCTGCCCGGACGTGATTCTCGGCACGCACACGGCGGCAACTGGGACAAAGCGCTCTGATGCCGGTGGCGGATGGGGAACTGTCGTGGCAGAGCGATCCCTGGGGGATAACGATCAGCACGCCGGGGGGCTGGTTCACGCTGTGTTCGCCGCCGCGCCCGTGCCCATGGCTGTGGTCGCGCTCGACGGCCCGGAGCCGTCACGGATCGTGCTCGCCTCGCGGAGTTTGGGAGACCTGCTGGGGCGGCGTGAAGAAGAGCTGGTCGGGCAGTGCCTGACCGACCGATCTCGTCCAGCTGCATGCCGGAGAAGTCGATTCGCTGAGAGCGCTGGCTGCAGGTGAGGACGCCTCGGCCATCTGCACGGCGAGGCGGCAGCCGGACGGTGCGGCATTGGCCCTGGAGCTGAAGGCGGAGTGTCTGCCGGGCGAACGCGCTCGTGCCATCGTACAGCTGTATGACGCGACTGAACGCGAGATGGCCGAGCGATCGCTGCGCAAGGACATCCGCTGCCTGCAGGACATCGTGGACCACTCTTCGGCGCTCATCTTTGTCAAGGACGCTCACGGCCGCTACCTGCTCGTCAACAAGCAGTTCGAGCGCAGATACGGTCTCCCGCGCGAGCAGGTGTGCGGAAGGACTGACCTCGACCTTTTTCCCCGTGAAACCGCTCTGGCGTACATGGAGCATGATTCCGAGGTGCTTGCCAAGAATCAGGCGTTCGAGGGAGAGGAGCCCGTGACAGGCATCGGTATGGCCGGTACTTTGCTGTCGCTCAAGTTCCCGCTTCGCGATGCATCGGGGCAGCCATACGCCGTCGGTGCCATTTGCACCGACATCACCGATCGCAAGCGGGCCGAAGCCGCCGCCGAGGAAGCACGCGCCGAAGCGGAGCGGGCCAACGCCGCCCTCACTCTCCAACACAGCCTATTGCCGCAGGGGCTCCCCGAGCAGGTCGCCGTCGAGGTCGCTGGGCGCTATCTGCCGGCCAGCTCGGATGCGGGGGTCGGCGGTGACTGGTTCGACGTGATCCCGCTCTCCGGCGCTCGGGTCGCACTCGTGGTCGGAGATGTGGTCGGCCACGGCATCCATGCGTCCGCCGCCATGGGCCGGCTACGCATGGCTGTGCGCACCCTCGCCGAAGTCGATCTGGCCCCTGATGAGCTGCTTGCGTACCTGGACGACCTGGTCATCCGGCTCAGCACCGGGCCGGAATCCGAAGCCGAGGCGGCCGTCACCGACCTTGGTGCCACGTGCCTGTACGCGATCTACGACCCGGTGTCCGGAAGGTGCTCGATCGCCAGCGCAGGCCACCCCTCACCCGCTCTGAGGAATCCCGACGGCACGGTGGACATTCTGGACCTGCCCGCAGGCCCGCCACTGGGCGTGGGCGGGTTGCCGTTCGAGTCCATCGAACGCGAATTGCCCAAGGGAAGCCTCCTCGCGCTCTACACCGACGGGCTGGTCGAGGCCCGCAACCACGACATCGACGTCGGCATGCAGACCTTGTGCACTGTTCTGGGCGATGCCCTGCCCTCGCTCGAGACGACCTGCGACCGTGTCCTGAAGGCGCTGCTCGCGGAGCGGCGGCCGACCGACGATGTCGCGCTACTCATCGTTCGTACCCGCATGCTGGACGGCGATCAGGTCGCCACGTCGCAGGTCCCCTCTGACCCGGCCGTCGTTGCCCGGGCCCGGTCTTGGGCGACCCATCAGCTCTCCGCATGGCACCTGGACGAGCTGGCCTTCATCACCGAACTGGTCGTGAGCGAGTTGGTGACCAACGCGATACGCCACGCTGCCCCGCCCATCCAGTTGCGACTCATCAGGAACCACAATTTCATCTGCGAGGTCTCCGATGCGAGCAGCACCGCCCCGCACCTGCGCCGGGCCCGCATCCTCGATGAGGGCGGACGCGGACTGATGCTGGTCGCCCAGCTCACCGGGCGCTGGGGCACGAGGTACTCCGGCCTCGGCAAGACCATCTGGGTCGAGCAGTCGCTCCCCGAGGGGGCTGGAGATCTGGGCGGAGACCCCTGACGGCGAGGACGGCCTGCCCGCGCATGGCGGCTGGACCGCGCCGGCAGTCCGGCCAACCTGTATGAGGTCGTGCACCGTCAGTGGCCCGCGACCGCCTTGTGCCCGTCGGCTTCGACGCGTCGGCCCCGCTCGGAGTGCCGCCGCCGAGCGGGCGCGGGACTCGGCGTGGCAGCGACGCCCTCGAAGTGGCGAATCTGCAGACCCAAAGATCGTGGGCGTCTTTCCTCAAAGCGCGACGCTCATCGGTCACCTCGCAGCCCCCGCGGGACGAGCCCGGCCCGGGCGCTTCGTCCTCGTCTCGCCGGTTTGGGCGTGGCTCCGCCATCCGGTCGTGGAGAGTGGCTGTGTCAGTTTGCGAGGGAGTCTTTTGGAGGCGATTTCGGGAGTCACCTCGTAGGGCTCAGCAAGATCAATGTCAGTGAGTTTTGAGTTTTGATGTCACTGGCTCGCTGGGAGATGGGCGAGATTCGTGTTCGTCGCCAGCAGAGACGGTCATGGGCCGCGGCTGCTGCTGCCAGGGTGTGCTCATGAATACGACACCGGATGGACGGCCGATCCCGCCCGCGCATGCCGACGAGCGCGCCATGCTGGAAGCATGGCTGGACTTTCACCGTGCGACTCTCGCCCTGAAGTGTTCGGGCCTCAAAGATGATCAATTACGGCTTGCTGCGGCGTCGCCCTCGTCGATGACGCTGCTCGGTCTTGTTCAGCACATGGCTGAGGTGGAGCGCAACTGGTTCCAGCGTGTATTCGCAGGTCAGGACGTGCCTCCTGTCTTCGGGGAGAACAACGTCGACGGCTTTGCCCTTCAGCCGGAACGTGGGCTCGACGAGGCGATGGCTGCGTGGCAAGCGGAGGTCGCTCGAGGGCGTGAGCTGATCGCTGAAGTATCGCTGGACGACTCAGGCCGCCTGTCCGAACAGGAAGCGGGTCACGTCGCTGATCAGGGAGTCTCCCTGCGCTGGATCATGGTGCACATGATCGAGGAATACGCACGTCACAACGGTCATGCCGACCTCATCCGCGAGCAGATTGACGGAACTACCGGCGCATGAGAGGTGCTTGCGCGGTCGGAAGGACCGCGCCAGCACCCGGCAATCCCTCTCAGCCGGCGGCGGCCTGCTCGGCGCGGGCCGTCGCCTTCCCCGTTGATCACGCCGACCGCGTGTAGCAGGTCCGGCAGACAGAACAGTAGGAACACCAGGACCACCACCGCGGCATCCAGCACCCACGGACGTGCCCGGTCGGCGCGCCGCAGCCGCTGGCCCGCCCGGCCGAGCCGGGCGACCAGCGGCCCCATTGCGCCGAGGTCGTCAGTGGTCATGGAGTTCACCGGACCATGATGCGGTGCCAGTTCTCAGACGTCGCTGCGCACCAGCCGGTACGCCGCCCCGGCCAGCGCCAGTGCCGTCCAGCCGAGGAAGACCACGAGCCCTGCGGCGGGCGACAGGGTGGTCGAGTCGTGGGTCAGGGCGAAGATCGACTCACCGGCGTGGCTCGGGAGGTAGGGGTCGATGTCGCCCTGCCACGAGGTGGGCAGCAGGGAGATCAGTCCGGGTACGAGCATGAGGGCCGCCACCAGGACCGAGATGCCGCTGGCCACGGACCGCAACAGCGCGCCCAGGGCAGTGCCGATCACCCCGACCAGGCCCAGGTAGAGCCCGGCGCCCAGCAGGCTGCGTACGACGCCGGCCTGGCCGAGGCCCATGGCGGCGGGCGTGCCGGACACGATCTGGCTGCCGACGAGGAAGGCGACGAAGGAGCCGACGGTGGCGATCAGCAGCGCTACCAGCCCGTACACCGCCGCCTTGGACCACAGCACGGGCAGTCGGCGCGGCACCGCGGCCATGGTGGAGCGGATCATGCCGGTGGAGTACTCGCCCGCCGTGACCAGCACGCCGAGCACGCCGAGGGCCAGCTGGGCGAAGTTCGTGCCAAAGAGGGACAAGCTCACGGCCGTCGAGGAGGCGAAGCGGTCCATGTGCCGGCCGGAGTCGATTCCGGACTTGTAGCGGCTCGCGGCGATGACGCCGAAGGCGACGAGGAAGAGCAGGCCCAGGCCGAGGGTGATCCAGGTGGAGCGCAGGGACCAGAGTTTGGCCCACTCCGAGGCCAGCACGCGCCGTCCGGTCACCCGGTAGGCGGGCCGGGCGGGCGCGGACCGGGCGGTCTTCGGGGTTTCGGGGGTTGCCGTGAGGGTGCTCATGCCGCGCTCCCGGAGGTGTCGGTGCCGGAGGTATCGGAGGCGGTCGTGGTGCCGGTGCTGGTCGTGGTGCCGTGGTACTCGACGGCGTCCCTGGTCAGTTCCATGAAAGCCTCCTCCAGCGACACCGCCTTCGTGGCCAGCTCGAACAGGGGGATCCCGTGCTCGGCCGCCTTCAGCCCGATCTCGCGGGCGGTCATCCCGGTGACCTGGAGTTCCTCGGAGCCGATGCGGCCGGTGATCTCCACGCCGGGCCCGGCCAGCACGTCCCGCAGCTTCGACGGGTCCTGCGTCGCCACCTGTACGGTGTCGCCGCCGGCCTCGCGGACCAGGTCCCGTACGGTCGTGTCGGCGAGCAGCCGGCCCCGGCCGACGATGATCAGGTGGTCCGCCACCAGCGCGACCTCGCTCATCAGGTGCGAGGAGACGAACACGGTGCGGCCCTCGGCTGCGAGCGCCGTCAGCAGGTTACGGATCCACAGGACGCCCTCTGGGTCGAGGCCGTTGACAGGCTCGTCCAGCATCACCGTCTGCGGATCGCCCAGCAGCGCGGCGGCGATGCCGAGCCGCTGCCCCATGCCGAGGGAAAAGGCACCGGCCCGCTTCTTGGCGACGCTGCCGAGACCGGCGAGTTCGACGACCTCGTCGACCCGGCGGCGCGGAATGCCGTGGGTCAGCGCGAGCGCCCGGAGGTGGTTGTAGGCCGAGCGGCCCGGGTGGATCGACTTCGCCTCCAGCAGCGCCCCGACCTCCTGGAGCGGCGCCTGGTGGCGGGCGTAGTGCCTGCCGTTCACCGTGACGGAGCCGCTGGTCGGCGCGTCCAGCCCGACGATCATGCGCATCGTCGTGGACTTCCCGGCCCCGTTGGGCCCGAGGAAGCCGGTCACCGTCCCGGGCTTCACGGTGAAGTCCAGACCGTCGACGGCTGTCTTCTCCCCGTACCTCTTGGTGAGCTGCTGTGCGTCGATCATTCGCTTTCTCTCTTTCGGACTGCGGCGTCCGGCACGCCTGACGCCTCCTTCGCAACGCTAGGACCGGATGTTGCGAATCCGGTGGTACCGAGGACGGAAGAGTGCCGGGCAGGTAGTACCGGGGTACTACGACCCAGCCCTCGGCCGCGCAGACTGGCGATGGCCGCAGGACGGCCTTCCCCGGCCCGGTTCATGCCCCGGCCGACAGTCCGCAACAGGGGTGATCGCGACCACGACCGTGGGCTGAGCCCGCAAGGCCTCCGCGGCATCAGGACCGAAGCGCCGGGTGAGGTGCTGGGGATGGGTGCGTCAGGGCGTTGTGCGGCGGGGTTCCGGCTTTCGTGCTCAGGAGGGCGCTGTCACGTTGTTGGGTGGGTGGATCTCTGACGGCGGCGCTGTCGCGTTGTTGGGTGTGTGAGTGTCTGATGGCGCTGTCGGGGCGTGGTGGGCTTGCCCTTCGGGCCTGGCCAGGCCGTGGTGGACCGGCCGGCAGCGCCGGTGTCGCCGCGCTCGAGCATCAGCTCCTCGACCTCGTGGAAGCTGAGCGGGAAGCGGAAGTACAGCCACACGCAGTGCGCGATGATCTCCACCGGGTACCGATAGCCCTTGTGCGACGGCGACGCGGACGACACGAGCGAAACTCCCCGGCACGATCAACTCCAAGATCATCCCAGGCCGGTCAGCCAACGTGACAACGCCCCGCCAACCCGAGGCTGCGGTTCAGACGCGGGGCAGGTCGACCGGGCTCAGCTCATCGATCAGTCCCCAGCTCAGCGCCCGGTCGGCAGTGAGGCGGCAACTGGTGAGGACGAGGTAGAGGGTGCGCCAGCGGCCGATACGGCGGGGAATGCTGACTGTGCCTCCGGCGCCCGGGATCAAGCCCATGCGCAACTCGGGCAGGCAGAACAGGGTTGCCGGGTCGGCGACGATCCGGGAGGCGAAGGCGGACAGTTCGATTCCGGCCCCGATGCAACTGCCGTGTACGCGGGCGGTGACCCGGTCTCGCAGCTTGTGCAGCGGTCGGGCGGCGCCACCGTGGATGCGGATCAGGTGAGCGGTAGCCAGGTCGGAGGCAGCTCCGAATTCGCCGAGGTCACCGCCGGAGCAGAAGGAAGGTCCGTTGCCACTCAGGACGACACGGGTAACGGTGTCGTCTAGCAGGGCGAGGTCGAGCGCGGCGACGAGGGCGTCGCGCAGTTCTCGGCCGTAGGCGTTGTGCCGTTCGGGTCGGTTGAGGGTCACGCGCAGCACGTCCTCGTCCCGGTACAGGAGCACGGGTGTGACAGGGGCGGGCGGCGGTGGCGGACGGTGGCCACGTGCGCTCAGCCAGCGGGCGAAGCCGCGTCCGGCCAGTAGGGTGGAGTAGGCGAGCGACTCGGCGTCGAGAGCCTGGCCGACCGTCAGCCGTGGGCCGGTGCGCAGTTGGCGGCCGAGGATGACGGCCGCCTCCGGGTTGTCCGCGGCTGCGCGCCTCAGGGCGTGGGCAGTTGCCTCGGGGTCGTCCACGCCGACCAGGCGGCGATCGGCGCCGTCGGCGGGCGCGAGGGTCAGGTCCAGCGCGTCGAGCAGCTGGGAGGTTGGGTGCGCGTGATCGGCTGACGGGCCAACCGTGCGGGTGAGGCCGACCAGCAGGCGGTCGCACTCTGCGGCCTGCCGCACCGCCTGGCGCAGCGCGGTGCCGTCGGCGGCCGACTGATCCAGGTCGACGATGACCAACGGTTCGTCGACAGCTCCGTCCTCGGTGAGCAGATCCGCCTGGGCCGCCCCTGCGGCCAGGTCCTCGACGCGGATCACAGTTGGAACCAGCACCCTGCCGTTCTACCATCCGGGCATGATCACATGGTCGCCGGAGTCTCCCGCAGAACTGACGGGCGCCTGGGCTCGCAGCGGGGCGATGTGGCTGACCGGCCACCGCACCGGGGCGCCGCTCGTGCCGGTGGGCGAGGCGGCTTCCCTGGCTGCGTGGTTGGCCGCGCACATTGAGCAAGCCGGTGCCGAGGCGGGCCGTCCGGTGCGTGTGGACGGAGGGCGCCTGCTGGCCGAGCGGGCGGCGCTGACCGGCGGCACTCGTCAGGGGCGGGTTTCTGTGGGCGGCGGGTGCCAGCTGCTGCCCACGGCGGACGGCTGGGCGGCGGTGTCCTGTGTACGCCCGGACGATCCGGAGCTGTGGAGCGCGCTGATCGAGCACGAGCTCGACGAGCGGCTGTGGCAGCGGCTGGCCACCTGGCTGGCTGGGCACACCAAGGCCGAGCTGGAGGAGCGGGTGACGCTGCTGGGGCTGGCCGCCGGAACGATACAAGGCCTGCCGGAAGCGGGCACGGCCCGGATGCCGCGGCCGGGTCGGCCCCGCTCGATGCGGGGCATGATGGTCGTGGACTTCAGCGCACTGTGGGCTGGCCCGCTATGCGCGCACCTGCTGGGCCTGGCCGGCGCAGAAGTGATCAAAGTCGAAGTGCCCTCGCGTCCGGACGGCGCGAGATTCGGCAACCAGACCTTTTACGACCTGCTGCACGCCGGGCACCGCGCGGTGGCCCTGGACCCGGCCGATCGCGCCGGGCGGGAGGCACTGCACGCGCTGGTGCGCACCGCGGATGTGGTCATCGAGGCGTCCCGTCCCCGGGCACTGGCCCGGTTCGGCCTGGACGCCCTGGAGGAAGTGGAGCGCGGCTGCACCTGGGTGTCGATCACCGCCTACGGGCGGTCCGTTGACCGCGTGGGGTTCGGCGACGACTTGGCCGTGGCCGGCGGCCTGCTGGCCCGGGACGACCAAGGGGCGCCGACCTTCTGCGGGGATGCCATCGCCGATCCGCTGACCGGTCTCACGGCTGCCGCGCTGACCATGTCCGAACCGGAAGGCAAGGGCGGGGTGCTGTGGGAGGTGGCGATGGCGGATGTCGTGGCGGCGACCGTGCGCGGGCACGCAGCCCCGATGGCGCACGTGGTGCCATCCGGATACGGCAACGGCTGGGAGGTGGACACCGGAAGGGAGCTGGTATCGGTGGCAGCGCCGGTGGCTCGGACACCCACCGGCACCGCGCCCGCTCTAGGCGCGGACACCGGCCTGGTCCTGCGACGGCTCGGGATCGCTGCACCGTGACCGGACTATTGATCCGCGGCGCCGAAGTCGACGGAATGCTATTGGATGTCCGGATCGGCCACGGCCGGGTGCTGGAGACAGGCCGCGCCCTGCCCCGCGCAGGTGGTGCGGAGCAGTTGGTCCGGGCACACGGCGGGGCACTAATACCAGGGTTGGCGGACCATCACCTGCACCTGTTCGCCACTGCGGCCGACCTCGCCTCCACCTCGTGCGACCCCGCCACCGTCCGCGACAAGGAGGGGCTGGCGCGGGCACTGCACCGCGCCAGCCCCGATCGGCACGGCTGGATCCGGGGCGTGCGCTACCACGAGTCCGTCGCGGGAGAGCTGACCGCGGCCCGGTTGGACGCACTGCGCGGCGAGGTGCCAGTGCGGGTACAGCATCGCAGCGGTGCCCTGTGGATGCTCAACTCCCGTGCCGTTGCCGCAGTCAGGCTGGCCACAGCGGATCACCCTGGAGTGGAGCGAGACGCCACCGGCCGCCCGACCGGGCGGCTGTGGCGAGCCGATGCATGGCTGCGAAACCGCCTGCCGCCCGGTGACCCGCCCTCGCTGGCCGGCTTGGGCCGACAACTGGCCCGATACGGAATCACCACCGTCACCGACGCCACCCCGAGCCTGGATGCAGCCACAGTCGCGGCCATCACCAAGGCCATGGCCTGCGGCGAACTGCCACAACGGGTGCACCTGCTCGGCGAACCGCTCAGCAGCCACACCCCGGCCCCCGAACAGCCAGGACCGAAGTCCGGGCCATGGAAGATCGTCCTCGCCGACTCGGCACTGCCCGGCTGCGACGAACTCGCCGAGACCATCGGCACCGCTCACCAGGCCGGTCGTCCGGTCGCCGTGCACTGCGTGACCCGCGAGGCGCTACTACTGCTTCTGGTGGTTCTGGAAGAGGTCGGCACCCTGCCCGGCGACCGGCTGGAACACGCGTCCCTCACGCCCCCCGAAGTCCTCCCCACCCTCCGGCGCCTGGGCCTACGAGTGGTGACCCAGCCGGGCTTCCTCGCCGACCGCGGGGACGACTACCGACATGACACGCCCGCCGACGAGCACGGCGACCTGTACCGCTGCGCCTCCCTGCGCGCGGCCGAAGTGCCGCTGGGTCTATCCAGCGACGCGCCCTACGGGCCGCTCGACCCCTGGGCAGTCATACGAGCCGCCGTACAGCGGCGGACCGGCTCGGGTACGGTGCTCGGGCCCGGCGAACGCCTCACCCCCGCCCAGGCGCTCGAAGGCTATCTCTCCCCCGCGCAGCGGCCTGGGGACCCACCGCGCACCATCCGTCCGGGAGCACCAGCCGACCTAGTACTGCTGCACGCTCCCCTGGCACAGGTACTCGCCTGCCCGGATGCCGAAATGGTACGACTGGTGTTGATCGGTGGAAACCCGGCGCTGTCGACGGTCACGTAATTCCCCACGATCTGCCTGATCAGCGTCACGTGAGTTCCCACCCCCGTGGTCAGGGCGCAAGCTCGGCGGCACTCTGTACTCGGTGCCCTGGAAGCTGATCGGAGGCCGCGTCGATGTCCGCTGCGCCGCCACCATGGTGCAGCTCTTCCGCGAAGGAGAACTGGTCAAGGCCGCAGAGCACTTGAGCAGGGCAAGCGCACCGACAACAACGACTACCCGCCCGTGAAGATCGCTTTCCAGATGAGGACGCCGATCTGGTGCCTCGGTCAGGCATCCCCGGTCGGGGGACCCGGCCGGGAGGTGATCGACCAGCTCCTGGAGGTCGATGCCCGCGACCAGCGCCGCGCCGCCCAGGGGGTCCTGAGACTGCGGAAGAAGCCCTCGGCGGCGTCCACAGACACGGGCAGCAGCCCGATCGGAGCCACCTCCCCAAGGGACAGTGGGCTTCCCCACCTGCACACCTTCGTGAACGGCCTGGATCTCGGCCGCGCCGCCGTCGTAGCGAAGATCGGCGCACGCGGCCAACGGGTCAGCGCTCACGGCAACCTACTCCTGCTACGAGGGGCTTCGGCTGGAACACGAACCTGATCCGGCTCGTCGATGCGAACCGGTCCGCGTGAGGAACGACGTCGATCCCTGCGTGGGAGCACATGGTGGTTCAGGTCGGTTCGTGCTGGTCGACGCCATAGACCGCGCGCCGTGCTGTGCCCGTGTAGTTCATGGCGCTCTGCTCCTCGAAGTCCCGGGCGTAGGCGTTGATCCGGTACTTCGCTTCACGCTTCTCCAGGAACGCGCGGTCTCCTTCGTCGAAGTCGACCGAGTGCATGTGCTCGTCCCAGTACCTCTCCCAGAGTGCCTTGACCTCTGCCGACATCGGCCGGTCGGCATGTTTGCGAAGCAGCTCCCGATGCCGCCGAATGATCGCGGGCGGGAGTACGAGGAGCTTCTGGGCCCATTCCCTGGCCGTGTCGAGGAGTTGGTCGTCCGGGACGACGGCGTTCGCAAGTCCCAGCTCGTACGCTCGCCGACCGCTCATCCGGTAGCCCAGCGCGATCTCCATCGCGGCCGCACGCGGCAGACCCAGGTTCCAACCCAACTCCCACGCGCCCAGAAGGCTGCGCTGAACCTCGGAGAGCTCGAAGACGGCGGACTCGGCGCAAATCACGAGATCGGGGAACGCGAGTGCGAGCAGCATGCCTCCGCCGAACGCGTAGCTGTTCACTGCGGCGATCAGTGGCTTCGCGAGTTGGCTGTAGTAGAACAGGTCAGGCGACGGGAAGCCGGCGTCGTGCGGCCCTTCGGCGTCCCATCGGGTCTCCTTGATGTCCCGGCCGGCGCAGAAGTTGCCCTCACCTGTCAGGATGCCGACCGCCACGTCCGTGTCCTCCTCGAAGGCCTCGTACGCGGCGCGAAGGTCCCTGCACAGTTCGCGACCGAGCGCGTTGCGTCGCTCCGGACGCCGGAGCGTGATGACGGCCATCGGGCCGTCCTTCTCGTATGTCACGTACGCCATGTTCACTCCAATCCAGCAGCTTGTAATGACAAGTTGGCACATGGGTCGGGAGCGGTCAAGGGACGTCGATGACGACGCGCTCAGAGACCGGTCATCGCGCTGAACAGCTGCGATCCGGGGTAGCCGCCACCCCCGTAGTCACGATCGAGTGACTCGTAGTCGATTCCCGCGCCCTTGACGGGCAGCGCCGGAGCGAACTGGATGACGCGCGGGACCTTGTACGCGGCAAGGTGCTGGCGCCCGTGCTGCACGAGCTCTTCGGGAGTTGTCTTCATGTCCGGCTTCACGACGACGATCGCTTTTACCGTCTGCCCGCCGGCGTCGGCGGCCGGAACGCCGATCACGCCGGCGTTCGCCACGGCCGGATGGCGGCGTAGGCAGGCCTCGACTTCGGCGGGGTAGATGTTCTCGATGCCCGACTTGATCAGTCGACCCTTGGGGCCGAGGAACGTGATCGATCCGTCGGTCTCCCTGCGACCGAGGTCGTTCGTCCAGTGCCATCCGTCGTGCTGGCGGAGGCCGTTGAGTTCGGGGCGTCGAAGATAACCGGTCATGATCTGCGGTCCGCGGACCACAATCTCGCCGATTTCGCCGGGTGCGACTTCGCGCCCGTCCTCGCCGAAGAGCCGCAGTTGGGCGACCGGGCTCGGCCGGCCGTGCAGCCCGGCCACATCGGCTGCCGCCGTCGTGATGAGACCGGCGACCTCGGTCTGCCCGTACAGCGAACTGTCGTTCGGACGATGGAACGGGTCGAGCGAGGTCATCGCGCTCCAGTCCGCGTTGCCGGGGCGGGAGCGGAGAGACGAGAGGTCGTGTTTCGCGTCCTTGTTGAACGCGATCACTGCGCTGAGTGTCGGTTCCATGATGAGGGCGCCCATGCACCGGTACCGCTCCACCGCTGCGCAGATCAGCTCAGGATCGGCGCGCGGAACGAACACATTGGTCCCGCCCAGGTGCAGGGTGGCGAGGGTGTTCCACAGCACACCCATGCGGTACATCGGGCCACAGTTGAGATAGACGTACTCGTCGTTGATGCCGGTCCGGTTCGCGATCACCAGCCCGTGCAGCATGATGCCGAGCTGGCTGAGGAGCGCCCCGTTGGGCCGGCCGTCGAATGCGCCCGTGTACATCAGCAGGAGTGGTTCGTTCGGGTCTACGTAGTTTTCCGGGTCATCGGCAGGGGCGTCGGCCAACAGGCCGTCGTAGGAGTCCGCATCGGTGCCGTCGTGCTGTATCCACCTGGCTCCGCCGTCATGGCGTTCCCGAACGGTGACGACCTTTCGCTCGAGCTCGGAGGACTGCCAGAACACGATGCCCGGTTCGACGTCGTCGATGATGAACCTCAACTCGTTCGCTCCCGCCTGCCAGTTCACCGGACACACGACTGCTCCGCACTTTGCCGCTGCCAGGACGCACTCGAGCAAGCGATGCGAGTTCTGGCCGAGCCAGACGACACGGCCACCGCCGGATACGCCTGATGCGCGAAAGACGTTGGCCAGCCGGGTGACTCGGTCGTCCAACTCCGGGTACGTGAGCCGCTCGCCGGCGTCGCTGACAACCGCGGTGTGATGTGGGTAGCTTCGCCGATTCTGTCGGATGACGTCGCCGAAGGTCAGCGAATGGATCAGCCGATGGCCGTCGTCGATACCGGCGTCAGTAGTCATGTCCGGGACTCCCTCACGGTCGGCCTGGTTGCAGCGTGCATCACGCGAAGGGTGCGGGACGCAGTCCTGCTCAATGATACGAACACTGGTAGTATATTGCCGGTTGCCTCGTGAAGGGAGCAGTGAAGAATGGCCGACAGGCTGCGGACACTTCCTGAGACGTTGGCGTGGCGAGCGGGGGCGAGTCCGGATCGGGTGTTCTTGCAGACGACCGACGGAGCAACTGTCACCTATCGCGAACAGCACGAGGCCGCCTTGACGGTCGCCGGTGCGTTGCAGGAAGTGGGCATCAAGGCCGCCGACCGAGTCGTGTCCCTGCAGAACCTGCATCCGGCCGCATTCGCCAACTGGCTCGGCATCGCGTACCTGCGCGCGTGGGACGTGCCGGTGCACACCGGTGCACGCGGCGACACCCTCAACTATGCGATTCACAACGTGGAAGCCGAGACCGTCGTCGCCGACAGCGTCTTCCTCCCGCAGCTCGCTGAGATCGCGCATGAGCTTTCGCAGGTGCGTCTGGTACTGGTCACCGACGACGGACCGATCCCCGACCTGCCGTTCGAGGTCGTTCGACAGTCCGAGTTGACCGGCGCGAAGCCACTCGAGGATCCCGATCCGCCGAAGCCGTGGGACGTGGCGACCGTCGTGCACAGCTCCGGCACGACAGGCCCGGCGAAGGCGATCATCGTGCCGTGGGGGTCGCTCGACGTCCAGGCCGTGCGCATGTGGCCGATGGAGGACCTCACCGAGGACGACGTCTTCTACACCTACGCGCCGACGTACTACACAGCGTCGAAATGCTTTCCCGAGATGATGGCGATACTCGGCGCCCGTTGCCTGCTGCAGCCCCGACTGCGGATCGAGACGTTCTGGGACGATGTGCGAAAGTACGGCATCACGACCTCGATCGTCTATCGGGAGCAGGCGGAGTTCCTGCTCAGGCAGCCGGAGGCCCCGCAGGACGGGCAGACCTCACTGCGGAACGTCATGATGATCCCGGTCTCGCCGCTGCACCGGGAGTTCCGGGAGCGATTCGGCGTCCGCGTCTGCACCGGCTACGGCCTGTCCGAGGTCGGAAACATCACGACGTCGGCCGGCTGGAACACCGACAACTGGGCCAGTGTCGGCAAAGTGACGGCGGGCGCACCCGGCTGGCAGCACCGCGTTGTCGACGCATTCGACTACGAGGTCGCGCCGGGTGAGGTCGGTGAGCTGGTCGTGCGCGCGGACGAGCCGTGGTCCGTGAGTCTGGGGTACTACAAGATGCCCGAGAAGACCGCTGCCGCGTGGCGCAACGGTTGGTTCCACACCGGCGACGCGGTGCGCGAGGAGCCGGACGGCGCCATCCACTGGGTCGACCGCTTCTCCGACCTGCTGCACCGCAGGGGCGTGGCCATCGCCTCCTACGACATCGAGCGCTACCTCCTCGCGCACCCGGAGGTATCCGAATGCGCTGCAGTTTCCGACAACACCGGGCCTTCCGACGAGGACATCCGTGTCTTCGTGGTGCGAACACCGGACGCGACGATCTCGATCGAGGACCTGCGAGCATTCGCAGAATCCAGCATGCCGGGCGAACTGGTGCCGGAGCACTTCGAGTTCATCGACACCCTGCCGCGTACGCAGGCCAGCAATCGGATCCAGAAGGCGACGCTGCGCGCGCGGGCGGCTGGTCGGGTCTGAGGTCGGAGAGACCGTGCCCCACTACGGGACGAGCACGGTCTTTCCCACGGCGCGGCGGTTCAGCAGATCGGCGAGAACGACTCCGGCGTCGTCGAGCGGCCGCTCGAACGGCGCGACCGGGTGCAGGGCTCCTTGAACGACAGCGTTCACCATCTCAGCCACCAGCGACACGTTGGCCTGCGGGTGTCGGGTCACCCAGCTGCCACGCTCGACACCGATGACGCTGCGGTTGCGCAGCAGGACGAGATTCAGTGGAATCCGGGCAATACCTCCCGGGAATCCGACGACCAGAAAGCGCCCGTGGAAGTTGAGCGCGCGCAGTGCCGTCTCGGACAACTCTCCACCCACGACGTCGTACACGATGTCGACGCCGTTGCCGTCGGTGAGATTCCGGGCGGCCGCCTTGACGTCCTCGGTCAGCGGGTCCAGCGCCGCCTCGGCGCCCATCGAGAGAGCGAGTTCGCGCTTCTCGGCGGAGGACGCGACGGCGATGACCCGAGCTCCGAGCGACCGGGCCACGTCGATCGCCGCCAGGCCCACGCCGCCGCCGGCGCCGGTCACGAGTACCACCTCGTCCGGTCGCACCACCGTGCGTCGAGTGAAGGCGAACCACGCCGTGCCGTAGGCCTGGAGGAACGATGCGCCGCGGGCGAAGTCCAACTCTGCAGGTAGCCGCACCAGCTTGGTGTCGTCGGCCAGTGCAAACTCGGCGAAGCCGCCGCCGGCGGCGGCGGCGAAGACCCGGTCGCCGGGGCGCCATTCGGTGACGTCCGCGCCGACTGCTTCGACGACACCGGCGACCTCGCCTCCCGGTACGAACGGAGGAGTCCGCGGGAACTGGTACTTGCCTGAGACGATGAGCGCATCCACGAAGCTGGCGCCGGCCGACCGCACCGCGATCCGAACTTGTCGTGCACCAGGATCCGGCACCGGGCGATCCTCAACGGCGAGGTTCGCCACGGGCCCCAGTTCACTACAGACGACAGCGCGCATGCGCCTATCGTACCCGATAGACTAGCAGCGTTCGTTTTCTACTCGGGGTCGGCTGCGGCCCACTTGTCGGTATGAGTTCGGGATACTTGACGGTACAAGGGAAGCACCTTACATTACGGCCACCACGCGGTGTGTCCCCTCGGCTGCAACCACCGTGTCGGCGGCCCGTCACCGCTGAGAGGTCGGGATGAAAGCTGCACTCATGTTGAAGCCCGGGTCGCTGGATATCACCGACGTCGCCGTCGACAAGCCACTGCGAAACGAGGTGTTGGTCCGTACCCTCGGTTCCGGTCTCTGCCACAGCGACCTGCACGTGATCGATGGCGACTACGGAGCGGCCGGGCTGGATGCGCCCGGAGGCATGCTCTTCGGCCACGAAGTCTCAGGGGTTGTGGAAGCGGTCGGCGAGGACGTCACTTATGTGCGGGCCGGCGATCATGTCGTGACTTTCCCGCTCCAATACTGTGGGCACTGCGAGTACTGCCTGCGTGGTATGCCCACTCTGTGTGCGGACTCGCCGGGTTCCCGCCCCGCGTCGGCCCCCCCGCGGTTGACCCGGCAGGGTCGGGCCGTATTCCAGTTCAACAACCTCGGCGGCTTCGCAGAGCAGTTGCTGGTGCACGAGCACGCACTGGTGAAAATCGACCCCGAGTACCCGATGGATCGCGCGGCGATCATTGGCTGCGGTGTGGCGACGGGATTCGGCGGCGTAGTCAACACTGCCGCGGTGCGTGCCGGCTCAGCTGTCGCGGTTATCGGCCTGGGAGGGGTCGGGCTCGCAGCCGTGCAAACCGCGTCGCTCGTGGGTGCCAGGCAGATCATCGCCATCGACACAGAAGCGGCGAAGCTCAACCTGGCGCTCGAGTTCGGCGCTTCCGACTGCGTCGATGCGTCATCGGTCGACCCGGTGGACGCGGTGCTAGAGCTGTCCGGCGGCGGGGTGGACTACTCATTCGAGGCGATCGGCCTGAAGACCACGGTCGAACAGGCGCTACGCATGGTGCGCCGAGCAGGGATCGCAACTGTCCTCGGCATCGCCGTCGGGCAGCACATCGAACTGGACGGCGGACTGTTCGTCTACGAGCGACGTCTGCAGGGCAGTCTGATGGGTTCATGCCGGCCACGCATCGACCTGCCGCGCATCATGGAGCTTGATTTGGCCGGGCGGCTCAACTTGCAGGGGTTCATCGATCGGCGCATTGCGCTTGAGGAGATCAACAACGGCTACGACGCGATGCGTCGCCGCCAGATCGCCGGGCGCCGGGTGATTACGTTCTCTCAGTAAGCTTGCCGTTTAAGGTCCGCCCGTGGTCAGCTCGGTGAGCTGACCACGGGCTTCGTCGTTCTGCAGACAGCAGGGCGGCCTTTGCGTGATCATGTCTTCTCGCTGAAGTCGGCGTTGATCACAACAAAGGCCGTGAGGGTGAGTCCGCTGGACGATGCCGCCCACGTCGAGTCCCTGACCGTGTTGTCCCGGTTCCGAATGATCTCGGGGGTGGTAGCTGCGGGCCTGTGGATCTGGGGGTCCGGGGTGGCGCGGCCCAAGCCGTGGGAGGTTGACGACGAGCTGTGGGCGGTGATTGAGCCGCTACTGCCGAAGGTGGAGCGTCGGATGCGGCATCCAGGCCGCAAGCGGCATCCGGACCGGCTGGTGTTCCAGGGCATCCTGTTCATCTTTCACACCGGCATCGCCTGGGAGCACCTCCCGCAGGAACTCGGCATGATCGGCGACCCTGCGCATGGGCGACGGGTCGCAAGCGCTTCTGGTACCGGGGGGCTGCCCGGTGCAGCGCTGGATGACCTCGGCCTGACGGCGACCGCCAACGGTGACACGACCGTAGTGCCATTGCTCAAGGCGCTGCCGTGGGTGGGCACATGGCCGCTTCGGGCCCGACATGGGACTGGCGGTCACTGACGTACGAACAGTTCGATCGGCTGCTTCGCGCACGCGCGGCGTGAGTTCGCCGCGATACCGCTCCCGCAAGGGAGGACTCACTGCTAAAGGTCGGTCGAGTCGCGAACGAGGTCGGCTACGTACGCTGTCATACGGCCTTTCATGGCGCGCACTGTCGGCCACTGCAACATCGACAAGGTCGGTACGGCGCTGACCAATCCGCTCGGCGTGCTTCGAGCCTGGACGGAACTGGGCGCCGAGCCGTCGTCGGTCCTGCCGATGAAGGTGGACGCCGGGTGGTGTGGTGTCCCTGTCCCGTGCGGTATGTGCCTGCCCCCTGGTGGCCCGCTACGAGGTGGCGATCCCAACGTCGCGACCAGCTTCCGTTGAACTGACCCCTTCGGTCCACCACCGTTCGGTCAGCGGGCAGGAGGCTGGCACGTAACTCCTGTGACGACAGTGCCTGTACGGACAGGTAGCGTGCATCTTGCCACCCGAATGTCCCCAAACTTAACGCGACCTCTTGCACCTTGTACGTACAGGTTTTAACGTCACCCGCAGCACTCTCTGGAGCGGGAGGATCACATGGCGGAATTCGACACGATCATTCGCGGCGGCACCGTCGTCGACGGCACCGGGTTGCCGAAGTTCGAGGGAGACATCGGCATCAGGGACGGGAAGATCGCCGCGATTGATGGGCTGCGCTCGTCGACCGCGGAGAAGGTGATCGACGCGGACGGCCTGATCGTCGCACCGGGCGTCGTCGACGCCCACACCCACTACGACGCCCAGGTGTTCTGGGACCCGTACTGCACGATCTCCGGTTGGCACGGCGTAACGAGCGTCGTCATCGGCAACTGCGGCTTCGGCTTTGCACCGTGTCGCCCCGAGGACCGCGATCGCTCGATGCTGTCGATGACCCGCAACGAGCAGATCGGGCTCGAGGCGATGCAGCAGGGGATGCCTTGGGACTGGACGACGTTCGCGGAGTACCTCGACTCTGTGGAGCGTACGCCCAAGGGTGTGAACGTGCTGAGCTTCGCCCCGCTCTCGCCCTTCATCATCTACGCGATGGGCTCGTACGCCGAGGCGAAGAAGCGCCGCCCGAACGAGAAAGAGCTGAAGGCGATCTGCCAGCTGCTGGACGAGGCCATGAAGGCCGGGGCGTGCGGCTGGTCGGTGCAGCGCATGGGCGAGCACTCGATCCAGCCGGACTTCGACGGCACTCCCATGGTCACCGACATCATGACCGACGAGGAAGGGTACGCCTTCGCGCGCGTACTGAAGGAGCGCGGCGAAGGGACGATCCAGCTGACCTACGCGCCCTCCGGTGACAAGAACGCCGAGGACTTCTTCGACCTGCCGGCCGTGGAGTACTGGGTGGAGAAGCTCGCCGAGTATTCCGGCCGCCCGGTTCTTCACAACACGCTCCTGGCGATCGACGGCAAGCCGGATGTCCACCGGCACTCGATCGAATGGCTCAAGCAGTGCCACGACAACGGGCTGAGCGTCTACGGCCACGCGGACACGAATCGGAACTTCCAGCAGTTCAACTTCGAGACCTGGAACGGATTCGACATCGCACCGGCGTGGAAGGCCGGACTGATGGGCAGCCCTGCCGAACGCCTGGCGAATCTGCGTAACCCCGAGATCCGCGCGAAGATGCTGGCGGACAAGCCCTGGCTTGCGAGCATTGAGGGCATCGGGCTCAAAATCGAGCGGATCGAGGTGCTCGCCACCGGCGGCTACCCCGCCCTCGACAAGTACGTGGGGAAGAACCTCGGCGAGATCGGGGCGGAGCAGGGCCGTGATCCGCTTGAGGTGATGCTCGATCTCGCCGTCGAATCCGAGCTGCAGGTGACCCTGCGCACCCCCATCGTCCATGCGCCGAACGCCGAGTACATCGCAGAGCTGCTCCGCAGCGGCCACGCGCTCCCCGGCATCTCGGACGGTGGCGCGCACATGAAGTACTTCGTAGGCGGCGGGTACAGCACCGATCTTCTGACCTGGATGGTCCGGGACACGGGGCTGCTCAGCCTTGAGGAGGCGCACCACTACCTCTCGGCGCTGCCGGCTCGCGTGAACGGTTTCAAGGACCGAGGGACTCTGACCGAGGGACAGGCCGCGGACATCATCGTGTACGACCTCGCCAGCCTGAAGCAGGTTCCGGAGGGCCTGTTCGAGACACGCAACGACCTGCCCGGCGGCGACTGGCGTCGGGTGCGCTGGGCGGAGGGGTACCACTACACGATCGTCAACGGTCAAATCACCTTCAAGGACGGCGTCGCCACCAACGCCCACCCGGGCAAGCTCCTTCGCCACGGCCGCGCCTGACCGACGGCGAGCGGGTCTCCCCGCCACGTCACCAGTGCGAAGACGAAGACGAATGCACATCGGTGCCGGGGCAGCCCCGCGCGCTCTGCTCACGTCCGGAGCTGGGCGCGCGGGGAGACACCGTGGCTGATTCGGCCGAACTCAAAGGAGAACGAGCATGACGCTGCTGAACGACGCGGCTGCACCTGTTCGTCACGCGAACCGTTTCTACATTGGTGGGGAGTGGGTCGCTCCCTCATCCGATTCCGCGTTCGACGTGATCGACTCGAGCACGGAGCAGCTGTACTTCCAAGTGGCTGAAGCGCAGGCCCCGGACATCACGCGGGCCGTCGATGCCGCCCGCCGGGCGTTCGACGAGGGGCCGTGGCCGCGCCTGACCCATGCTGAGCGGGCTGAGTATCTCCGAGCTATGGCGGCCCAGTTCAGGGACCGTATCAAGGACTTCGCGCAGATCTGGCCGCGGGAGTCGGGTGTCATCCACACGGCGGCGCTGCATGTGGGTGAAGCGGCCGCGGGTATGTTCGAGTACTACGCGGAACTCAGCAGCACCTACCCGTTCGAAGAACCGGTGATGCCGACGGCTGGTGGCGAGTTCGGACTGTTGGTACGCGAGCCGGTGGGCGTCGTCGGGGCGATCGTTCCATGGAACGGCCCGCTCGGACTGATCGCGGCCAAAATCGCGCCGGCACTCCTGGCAGGCTGCACGATCGTGCTGAAGTCCTCGCCGGAGGCGCCCGGCGAAGGGTATGTCGTCGCCGAGATCGCCGAGGCTGTGGGGTTGCCACCGGGGGTGCTCAACGTGGTCACAGCCGACCGGGAGGTCTCCGAGCTGCTCGTCCGCGACCCGCGCGTCGACAAGATCACTTTCACCGGCTCGACGGCAGCCGGACGCCGCATCGCGTCACTGTGCGGTGAGCGCGTCGCCCGTGTCACCCTCGAACTGGGCGGCAAGTCGGCGGCTGTGGTGCTCGACGACTACGACGTCGCAGCGGCAGCCGCCGCGATCGCCGGCCAGGAATGCTTCCTCTCCGGGCAGGTGTGTTCTTCGCTGACGCGCGTCGTTGTCACGAAGAGGCAGCACAACGATCTGGTCGAGGCGCTGGCATCGATCTTCTCTGGCATCCAGGTCGGCGACCCGTTCGACGAGGCGACGCAGATGGGACCACTTGCACTCCAGCGCCAGCGCGATCGGGTCGAGGGCTACATCGCCAAGGGCGTGGATGAAGGTGCGAAGCTCGTCACGGGCGGTCGGCGCCCTCAGCATCTCGACCGCGGCTGGTACATCGAGCCCACGGTCTTCGGGCAGGTCGACAACCGGTCCACGATCGCGCAGGAGGAGATCTTCGGCCCGGTGCTGAGTGTCATCCCGGTGGAGGATGAAGCGGAAGCGGTCGCAGTCGCCAACGACACGATCTACGGGCTGAATGCGTCGGTCTTCACCGATGACGTCGATCGGGCTCGGCGAGTCGCCCGTCAGATCCGATCCGGGACGGTGGGCCACAACGCGTGGCGTTCGGACTTCGGTGTGTCCTTCGGCGGGTTCAAACAGTCAGGAATCGGGCGCGAGGGCGGCAAGGAGGGACTACTGCCCTTCCTCGAGACGAAGTTCATCGTCCTCGAGGGCCGCCCGACGGGATTCGAGGACTCGGTCGTCTGATCACCGGAACGCAGGACCGGCGCGCCGTGGGAACGCCCGGACGCGCCGGCCTCCCGGGATAACACAGGGCTGGAACGCAGAGCTGGTCGATCGGCTCTCGCTGATCGCTGACCGTTCGCCTGCGAGAACGACTGATTCTATGAAAGAAACGGCTGATGGAACACACCCACGCGAGGTGGTGACCGACATGAAGGCACACCGAATGGCAGGCTGTCCGGATTGGTGCTGCTTGGCTCACAGCAGTGATTCGCCGATCTCACACGAGGCGCGTTCCATCGAAGTTCCTGTTGGCTTCGGCAAGGATGGGGGGCAGTTCTTCGAGGTAAGGGCCGTTCAATACCTCACCGAAGATTCCGGTACCACCCACGCTTGCGAACCTGTTCCTTTCGTGGAGTTCGCCCACCACGTCAATGGCCGGTACAGCTTGATCAACATGTCGACTACCCAAGCACGGGCGCTTGTTGATGCCCTACTGCGCAGCATTGACGCCGCAGACTCCGCCACCGGTACAGACCGGCATCAGCGCAAGTCCTCCCAGTACTCCGGAAGTAGAACGTGACATTCGAGCTTCTGGGTCAGCTTGGGGCTACTAGCGGGGTTTGGCGAACATGCCTCGCGACGCATGTTTGGGCAGCCTGGTGGCGACCACCTTCCCTTGCTGGGTTCGGTGGCGGTGAGGACTCGGCCATGAGGCGGCGGCCGAGAGCTACCCCATCAAGATCACGATCGTCAAGCGGAACAGGTACGAGGCGTCGAGGATATGAGCATGGCGAAGTCAAGCATGGCAGGGAAGAAGTTGAACGCGGCCGCGCCTTCTTCAGGACTGCGCGTGGTGCACGGTCGCGGTGTGCCCGATCTCGACGCTGCGGAGCGGGCGGTCAGAGACCTCTTGGTGGCGCTTGGGAAAGACCCAGCCAGCGAGCACCTCGCCGATACACCCCGGCGTGTTGCCCATGCTTATCGTGATTTGCTGACGCCGCGAGATTTCGATCTCACAGCTTTCCCCAACGACGAGGACTACGACGAGCTGGTACTCGCTTGCGATATTCCTGTCTATTCGTTGTGTGAACACCACATTCTGCCGTTTCACGGAGTGGCGCACGTTGGATACCTCCCCGGCGAACGAATCCTGGGGTTGTCGAAGCTCGCTAGGACGGTTGAGCTCTTCTCTCGTGACCTGCAGGTGCAGGAGCGACTGACGAAGCAGATCGCGGACTGGTTGCGGGACCATCTCGCTCCACGGGGCGTTGGGGTCGTCATTCAGGCGGAGCACATGTGTATGACGTTGCGCGGAGTCCGTGCCCCCGGTTCGCGCACTGTTACATCAACCATGCATGGCGTCCTGCGGGATGACGCGCGCTGTCGCGCGGAGTTCCTCG
Organism: Streptomyces sp. NPDC001292; assembly: GCF_042896465.1. Taxonomy (NCBI): domain Bacteria; kingdom Bacillati; phylum Actinomycetota; class Actinomycetes; order Kitasatosporales; family Streptomycetaceae; genus Streptomyces; species Streptomyces sp. NPDC001292. The sequence continues at coordinate 78,256 of NZ_JBIAXG010000023.1, read as the reverse complement.
CCTTGACCGGGATGCGCACAGCAAGACAATGATCACGATGCTGAACAAATCAAGAATGAGCGCAAGGTTCCGTGCTGCTCGTCCACCCCACTCTGCAGGCGCTGCCTCATCCGGACACTCAACGAAAGCAGGACACCGTAGAGTTGAACGGTCAGGGAACGCACGCCGGTGAAGGCCGCTATGTCCGTGCGGGCATGAAATCGGCGCCCACTGCACCACCCGCCGCCGCGAATGCAGGGTTGATGACGGCTGGTATGCCGATTGTTGTTCGTGTATCGGCTATGAAGGTCTGCTGCCGCCCGAGCTAAGGCACTACGACCTCCCAGGACACAGTTGGCGACGTTGGCGGACGGAGAACCGATGACGGTCATGGGCAGCGTCGGCACGGACGTTTGCTTGCACGAAGCGATCGCTGCCTATCAGACCGGCTACCGGCCGTGGATCGTCACCGACGCCTGCGCTTCCATATGCCACAGCACTTCAGGGGGGTGAGGCTGCTCCATGAGTGTATGGCGATCAGCCTCCAGGGGCTGTTCTGCTGCTGCCCCTGTGCGCGAAGCGGCGAGCGAGGTGGCAAGGCTCATCCGTGTGGTGCTCGCTACCAAGCCGGCGCAGTGCTTCCAGCGCGGCACAGAGTGTGGGGGCCGGGTTGGTCCAACCGCTGGGGATGGTGAGGCGGAGCCGCTGATGCGGTTCTTTCCCGGTGCGTTGCGCCCGACAGTCGACCACAGGGACCAGGCCGAGTTCCATGCTGTGCAGCAGAACCGGTTTTCCAGCTCTGACCATGGTGATGAGTTCCTGGCGTGCCACGGGTCCGAGCCGCAGGAGGCGCCGTCTGCCGGCTTTGGAGTGGACGCCGGTGACGATGAGGCCGTCGAGGGGCTCAGCGAGCTTCGGCCACTGCGCGAAGTAATCGGCGTTCGAGCCGAGGGCGGTGCAGTAGTGGAGCAGCTCGACGCCCCGCGGGAGGAGGTCTCGGATGCTACCGAGACGATGTTCCCAGTTGGGGCGGTCGAGGAATCTGGGGGGCGCGCTGAAGTAGACACGGGCCGGTTTTTCGGGGAGACGGACGGCCGCGATCTGTCGCATCGCTTCGATGTACCCGCGGCGTCGTGCGGGCGGTGCGTAGCTGTCGATCGGATGGTCGGGCGTGGTCATGAAGGCCAGGAGGCCGTGGCCCTCTTGCGCGTAACGACGAGGCTCTCACCCGATGTGCGACTGGCGGTGTGTCAGGGAGTTCTGGGCCAGCGGCGACACGGTTCGCGGCGGGGTGCCATGGTTGCATACCGTAAAAGTAGAGTGATCTCGAATTTCGCCCATACGGCTTTGTGTCCCGCAGCCTTGAGCAAGCTGCGGGGCGAAACGCGACCTCATACCTGTGGAGGTCACGTCGTGGATCAGGCCACCCGTACTCTCCGACAGGCACACAACAAGGCACCCGCCGTAGCAGCGATGACATGCGCATCGCTCCGGTCGGGTGCCTTCTTTTTCCCCAGTCTTCCGCGCTGGTCCGGGCGCGGGTACACCTCTGCCCCGGCAGGGGGCGAGATGGCGTAATCGCGAATGGCGGTGCCCGCTGAGCGGGGCTTCGAGCCGCCGGGACGCCCGGCCACCTAGGTGAGCGCAATCACCTCGGCTATGGCGCCCCATCTTCCACCGGGCGGGCTTAGCAGGCCCTCCCGAAGGCTCTGTCCGTCCGGTTAGCGGCCGGCCGAACAGTTCGATCTTGGTTCTCCGCGAACCAACGAAGCGCCAGAGGCGGCTTCGTCATTTCCTCCTCCACACGTGAAGGAAAGCAAGAGACATGTTGCAGCATGCTGCTGCCTTTTTCCAGCCCGTCTATGCCCGACTGGCGGCAAGTGCGCCGTCCATCCGGTCATACTCCTCGTCTCAGCACGCCAACGCGCCAGCTCTCCGGCCGCTCACGCGTACGTCGGCGGACGTTTCCCTTTCCCACGCTTGGGGCCTGCGGTGAGCCCCGCATCGACAGCCAGTGCTCCGGTTCCGTCGCAGCGCTGTGAGGCCAGGGCTGCAGCGGGCGTACCGGTGCGACGTCAGCGGGTGCGGGTGCCGTGGCGGCTGGTGTCTTCGCCCCACTACCAGGACGTCACGCTGTCGGTGTACGTGAAGATCGCCGCACTGGCTGCGCGGCCGGAGGGATGCCAGGCTAAGACATCGACGATCGCTTCATACCTGGGGCTGTCGGTGGCGTCGGTCGATCGCGGGATGAAGCAGCTGCGCCGTCCTGGCCCGGACGGTGTGGTGGAGCTGCGTTCGGAGCGGCGGACGCTGCCGGGGGGCCGAGGTCAGTCGGCGCTGCGAACGGTGCGGCCGATGACGCGTGCGGAGACGTTCGTGTGGCTGCCGGTTGCGGCTGCTGAGGACCTCACCCCCCGGCAGCTGCGCGCGTACGCGCTGATCCTCTTCACGGAGCAGCGGGGCATCGCGCTGACCGAGGGGGAGCTAGCGGCAGGACTGCGCCACCACTCCGGGGAGAAGGCCGGCCAGGCGATCTCGGTGACGGCGGCCGGGGCGATCGTGGACGAGCTGGAGGCGGCGCGCTGGGTGACAGTACGAAGGCGGGCCGGGGCGCAGGGGCGGCACCGGTACATCGCGCACGACATCGCTCCGGCGCCCGTGCAGTCCACGCCCGACGTCGTCCCTGAGGAGCCGGGGAGGGCCGCGAACGGGACCTCCAATGAGACGGATCCTTCCCAAGTTGGTGAGGGATCGGGTTCGCCAGTTGATGAGGGATCCCTCGCGTATGAGGAATCACCTAAGACTGATCGACCAGAGGACGGGCGTGCGTTTCTCGCACCCGCCGTAGGCGAGGTACCGGTAGGTATGTGCGCCGGGGTTGTGTATAACCCCGCTGGCCAGACGCTGCCTACTGAGGCCGACGGTGGTCTCGCGCTTCCCGCGGGTGGAAACAGCCAACAACCCTCCCCGAAGTCCGAGAACGAACAGCGCGGCAGCAGGGACGGGGGGCCCACCCGTCCGTCGTACACCGGTCCGCAGCTGGCCATGAGCGCGCAGATATACGCCGTGCTGGAGCCGGTGCACCTGCTGCTGAAGCGGGCGAACAACGACTTCGTCGTGCGGAAGATCGCCCGTGAGGTGGGCCGTCAGCTGCGGCAGGGCATGACCGCCGAGCGGCTGCGCTACCGGCTGACTGCCCGGTTCGCCGGCGTGATGCTCTCGGACGTCCGCGACCCGGGACGGTGGCTGCTCGGGCTGGCGCTGCCGCGCTGGGGCTGCGGGCAGCTGGACTGCGAGTCCGGCACGACGTGGTCAACCGGCCGCCGCTGCAACGTATGCGCCGAGGGCGTCGCCGACCGCGCCGCGGCCCGGCAGCGTGCCAAGCGTGTCGGGCACGGCCTGTGCCCAGAGCACGGAATCCGTCCCGACCCAGTCGGCACGTGCAGCGTCTGCGAGTTGGACGACGTCATCCGGCGCCCTGCCGCGGCTCCGGTTCCGGCGCCGCGGGAGCCCGAGGGCCCGGCGCGTGACTACTGCGGTGACTGCGGCGCCCGGATCTTCCTGACCGGTCACGCCATCGAGGACGGCCTGTGCAAACCCTGCCGAGAGGATGCCGCTGCCCTGGCCAGCACCGCGCCCGCGAAGCTTGCCGCCCCCGCGCGGCCGGATACCTGCTCCGGCATGGACGGCAGCGTGCCGTGCGGCCGCGCGGCCCTGCCGTCCCGCAACGTCTGTGCCCGGCATCGCGTCCAGGAACTGGCTGCCCTCCGGGACGGCGTGGAGGTGAGCGCGTGATGCGTGTTGCTGGGCGCGCTGCCGTTGAAGCGGCATAGTGCCCTAGCAGCCAGCGAGATGGCGGGGCGTCAGTCCGAGAGAACTTGGGCGGGAATCTTCTCCTCGATGAAGTCCCCCTGGCCGCCGGGTGCTGAGCAGGGAGTGCCGGGCGGCACGGTCAGCCACGCGGCGCGCGTGGGCCAGGACCGTGATCAACTCGATTCCGTCCGCCATACGCAGTGACTCCATGAGGCGGAGTAAGTCATGCTGGGACAAGGCCATCGCGTCACCTCTCACGTCAAGGAACAACCCCACCTGGTGAGTTGCGCGAACTGCCTCATGACCAGGAGCTGTCCCGAGATCCCTGCTACACCGCACGGCGGGACGCCATCGTGGCGCGCGGTACCTGTCGTCGACCGGTGCTCGACAAGTCGGTCGCGATCAAAGCAACACCACGGTGATCCATCGACTTCTGCACCAAGACGCTCATCTGCGGCTCGCTGTGAGCGGCACAGGCCAGAAAGGAATTTGTGTGTGACTGTCGAGGCGTTTATCTACGATGCGATCCGCACACCCCGGGGCCGGGGCAAGGAGAGCGGTTCGCTGCATGGCACGAAGCCGGTTTCGCTTCTCGTCGGGCTCATCGATGAGCTGCGCAAGCGAAATCCAGGTCTCGATCCGGCCGGGGTCGAGGACATCGTCCTCGGTGTCGTCAGTCCGATCGGTGAGCAGGGCGGGTGCATCGCACGGACGGCGGCGCTGGCCGCCGGCCTGCCGAACACCGTCGCCGGATTCCAGCTCAACCGTTTCTGCGCCTCCGGGCTGGAGGCGGTCAATGTCGCTGCCCAGAAGGTTCGGTCAGGTTTCGAGCAACTGGTGATCGGCGGTGGCGTCGAATCAATGTCGCGGGTGCCGATGGGCTCCGACGGTGGCGCAATGATGAACGATCCGGCCACGGCCTATGACACGTACTTCGTCTCCCAGGGCACCGGTGCGGACCTCATCGCCACCATCGACGGGTTCTCCCGTGAGGACGTGGACGCCTACGCGGTCCGCTCCCAGGAACGCGCGGCGAAGGCCTGGGAGGGTGGGTACTTCGGAAGCTCTGTGGTTCCCGTCGTGGACCAGAACGGGGTCACGGTGCTCGACCGCGACGAGCACATGCGGCCCGGCTCCACCATCGAGAGCCTGAGTCAGCTGCGCCCCTCTTTCGCAGCCCTCGGGGAGGCCGGCGGGTTCGATGCCGTGGCGCTGCAGAAGTACCACTGGGTCGAGAAGATCGAACACGTCCACACCGCCGGCAACTCGTCGGGCATCGTGGACGGCGCGGCGCTGGTACTGATCGGCAGCGAGCGTGCAGGCAGGGACTTCGGCCTCGTACCGCGCGCCAGAGTGGTGGCGACCGCCACGTCAGGTGCCGACAACACGATCATGCTGACCGGGCCAACCCCGGCCACCGAAAAGCTGCTGGCCCAAACTGATCTGACCGTCGACGACATCGACCTGTTCGAGATCAACGAGGCTTTCGCGTCGGTGGCGCTGAAGTACCAGAAGGACTTCGCCATCCCCGACGAGAAGCTAAACGTCAACGGCGGCGCCATCGCCATGGGACATCCGCTCGGAGCGACCGGTGCGATGATCCTCGGCACCATGGTCGACGAGCTCGAACGGCGCGACGCCCGCCGCGCGATCGTGACGCTGTGCATCGGCGGCGGAATGGGTGTGGCGACCCTTATCGAACGAGCCTGATTCCCAGTCGGAAAAGGAAGAACTCCAGACAATGAGTGAGAGCACGATTCGCTGGGAGTCCAGTGCCGACGGCATCGTTGTGCTGACCATGGACGACCCCGCCCAGTCCGCAAACACCATGAACGCCCGTCACGTGGCGTCGATGCGAGCCGCCATCGATCGCCTCGAAGCCGAGAAGGGCTCGATCACAGGCGTGATCATCACCTCCGCGAAGAAGACCTTCTTCGCCGGTGGGGACCTCAACCACCTGCTGGCGACCACGAAGGAGAACGCGGCGGAGCTCTTCGCCAGCACCCAAGGGATCAAGGCGGATCTCCGCCGGCTGGAGACCCTCGGCAGACCCGTGGTCGCGGCGATCAACGGCGCGGCGCTCGGGGGAGGCCTCGAGATCGCCCTCGCGACCCACCACCGCATCGCCCTTGCGGGACGAAGCACTCAGATCGGGCTCCCCGAGGTGGGCCTCGGCCTGCTGCCAGGCGGTGGCGGCGTGGTGCGCACGGTCCGGCTCCTGGGTGTTCACAAGGCCCTGACGGAGGTGTTGCTGCAGGGCCAGCGGATGGGCCCCGCGAAGGCACTGGAGTTGGGCCTCATCGACGAGGTCGTCGGGAGCCCGGAGGACCTGCTCGACGCCGCTCGCAAGTGGATCCTCGTCAACCCCGACGCCGTACAGCCCTGGGACCTCAAGGGGTACCGCATACCCGGTGGTACTCCAGCGAACGCGAGCTTCGCGGCGAACCTTCCGCTCCTGACGTCCAATCTTCGCAAGCAGGTCAAGGGCGCCAACCTGCCAGCGCCGCGCGCCATCGTGGCTGTAGCGATCGAGGGCAGCCAGGTCGGCTTCGACACCGCCTCGACCATCGAGACGCGCTACCTCACCGAGCTCGCCACCGGACAGGTCGCGAAGAACATGATCAAGGCATTCTTCTTCGACATGAATCACATCAAGTCCGGCGGATCGCGCCCGGCGGGCTACCCCAAGCACACGGTCCGCAAGGTGGCGGTCCTCGGCGCGGGCATGATGGGCGCGGGCATCGCGTACGTCTGCGCCAAGGGCGGCATCGAGGTGGTACTCAAGGACGTCACAATCGACGCGGCGAACCGGGGTAAGGGCTACTCGGTCAAGCTCGTCGAAAAGGCCGTCTCCCGTGGCACGATGCCCCGCAAGAAGGCGGACGAGCTCCTGGCCCGGATCCACCCGACCGAGGTCTTCGACGACGCGTCGGGCGCGGACTTGGTCATCGAGGCCGTGTTCGAGGACCCGGCGGTCAAGCAGAAGGTGTTCGGCGAGATCGAACCGGTAGTGGCCTCCGACGCAGTGCTGGGTACGAACACCTCGACCCTGCCGATCAGCGGGCTCGCGGCCAGTGTGAGCAGGCCCGAAGACTTCATCGGCATGCACTTCTTCTCACCGGTGGAGAAGATGACTCTTCTGGAGATCATCGTCGGGGAGAAGACCAGCGACGCCACCTTGGCGAAAACCATCGATCTGGCGCAGCTGATCAGCAAGACACCGATCGTGGTCAACGATCGCCGCGGCTTCTTCACCAGCCGGGTCATCATGAGGTTCGTCGCCGAAGCGCTCGCCATGGTCGGCGAGGGGTTGAGCCCGGTGTCCGTCGAGCAGGCCGGGCTGCAGGCCGGCTACCCGGTAGCTCCCCTCCAGCTCCAGGACGAGCTGACGCTGACGCTGGCGCGCAAGGTGCGGGAAGAGACCAAGGCCGCCGAGCTCGCCGCCGGCAACGCCTGGTTCGACAACGGTTCCGAGGCCGTCGTCGACCGGATGATCGACGAGTTCGACCGGAAGGGACGCTCCTCGGGGGCGGGCTTCTACGCCTACGAGGACGGGAGGCGGGCAGGACTGTGGCCCGGGCTGCGGGAGCACTTCCGCGAGCCCGGCTACCAAATCCCTTTTGAGGACATGAAGGAGCGCATGCTCTTCTCCGAAGCGATCGAAACGGTGAAGTGCTTCGACGATGGCGTGCTGTGTTCCGTCCCCGACGCCAACATCGGCTCGATCCTGGGCATCGGCTTCCCGGCCTGGACCGGCGGCGTCATCCAGTACATCAACGGCTACGAGCGCGGCCTCGCAGGATTTGTCGCACGAGCCCAGGAACTCGCGGCCAAGTACGGGCCGCAGTTCAAACCTCCGGCCAGCCTGATCGCGAAGGCCGAGGCCGGCGAGATCTTCGAATAGTCCCAGTTCTCCCGTCGCGGTGGCCGGGGGGGTGGAGCCGTGCCACCGCGACGACTCCAACGGAAGGAGAGACCCATGACGGGCCCCGTTGAAGGCGTGCGGGTGGTCGACTTGGCGGGACTCGGGCCGGGGCCGTTCTGCGGGACGCTGCTGGCCGACCTGGGCGCCGATGTGGTTCGTGTCGACAGGCCCGGGGGTGGCCCTGGTGACGGCGTCGCGCCTGGCGCACGACCTGCTCAACCGGGGTAAGCGGGCAGTCGTCGTCGACCCGCGCCCGGAGCGCGGACTGGAGACTGTCCTGCGGCTCGTGGAGCACGCCGACGTGCTGATCGAGGGGTTCCGACCGGGCGTGACCGAGCGGCTGAGCCTCGGACCGCAGGAATGCCCCTCGCCCGCCATCCGAAGCTTGTGTACGGGCGGATGACAGGGTGGGGAGAGACCAGACCACTGGCCCCCACCGCCGGGCACGACATCACCTACATCCCGATCACCGGTGCGCTGGCCCTCATCGGTCGACCGAACGGGCCGCCGCAGGTCCCGCTCAATCTTCTGGGCGACTTCGCAGGTGGCTCGCTGTACCTGGTCGTGGGCCTGCTTGCCGCTCTGCACGAGGCAGCGCGTCCGGTCGCGACCAGGTCGTCGACGCCGAGGCCGTGGACGGCAAGGGCCACCTCGCCACCATGATCTACGGGATGAGAGGCGCGGGCGCCTGGCAACCTCAACGAGACACGAACCTGCTCGACACCTGGGTGCCGTTCTACAACGGGTACGAGACGTCCCACGGCGGGTACATGGCGGTCAGCCCGATCGAGGCGAAGTTCTACGCCGAGTTCGTCCGGCTTCTCGGCCTCGACCCGGACGCGCTGCCCGCGCAGACGGATTCGCAGCACTGCAACACATTGCACGCCGAGATTGCCAATACCTTCGCTCAGCGTACGCGGGAGGAGTGGACCGTTGTGTTCGACGGAACCGATGCCTGCGTCGCGCCCGTGCTCTGCCTGGCCGAAGCGCCCGATCACCCGCACCTGGCAGAGCGCGAGACCCTCCTGATCCAGGACGTAGGTGCAGCGGGCCCCTGCTTTGCGTTCTCGCGCACCCCCGGCGGTGCTGGGACTTCAGCAATTCGGGGAACGCACACGCAAGCGGCCCTGTCCGACTGGGGTGTCGACGACGTAGACGATCTGATCAAGCAGGGTGCCGCGATCCAGGCCTGAGCGAGGGCCAAGCACATGCGTTGGGCCACACGAAACAGGTGAACGACATGCCCAAGTGCATCATGACCGAGGCCGAATTCGGTCAGACGCGGGTCACGCGCCATAAGGCCTGCCGGTAGGACGCCGGTGACGATCAGCCTGGCTGGGAAAGGGGCTTCACCAGAGCATGCGCCAGGTGACCAGCGCGGGCCCTGTCCGCTCAGCTTGCTACGCGTCCATTCCGCAGGGCACCCGCGAGCGCCGTGAAGAGGTACGGATGCTGGCCGCCGATCTCGCCAGGGAGGCCCGTTGCTGCGCGGTGAGGCTGCTGAGGGGGCGCGCCCCGCTGTAGGCCTCTCAGGGCCCATCCCCCGGCCCCGCGACCGGCCCGGCTCGGAGTGCTCGCTCAGATGCTCGACTGGAGGTCGGGTTCGTTCGGGTCGGCGATTCGGCAGAGTAGAGGGGTGATGCGATAGTCGACGAGTTCGCGCATGACCAGGGCGGTGTTGGTGCGCTCGACCCCGGGGATGGCCAGGATCTGGCCGGCGATGCGATAGAGGTCGTCGGCGTCGGCGGCGACGACGTGCACGAGCAGATCGATCGGCCCGCTGACGCCATGCACCTGGAGTACCTCGGGGATCGCGGCCAAGGCCGTGGCGACGTCGTCCAGCCTGCGCTGGGTGACTTGGGTCGTGACGTAGGCGGTCAGCGTATACCCGAGGGCCTTGGGGTCGATCCGGCGATCGAACGAGACCAGTCCGCGGTCCTGTTCGAGTCTGGCCAGCCTGGTCTGCACGGTGTTGCGGGACAGCCTGGCGTGCTCCGCCAGGGCGATGGTGGTGGCCCGGGGATGGTCGATCAGAGCGAGGAGCAGGCGGGCGTCGGTCGGGCTGATCCGGTCATGGTTTTGCACAATGCTCACTTCCGAAGGGGTGCACTGATGCTTGAAGTGCATTCTGCTCAATTTCTTACGCTGTGATTGTGCATTTAATGCCATCGTGATGCTATGAGCGGCAACCAGTGCACACATGGAGTGCACGTCTGTCACCTCGCCGAGGTCCGGGCAGAGAAGGCCCACTCTGTACCGCCGCCGAAGGAATCACAGATGACCAGTACCGCGCCCACCCCGCTGCAGCCCGAAGCCGGCTCCCTCGATGTCCTACGGGATATCGAGGATCGCGTGTTGTGGTTGTCGACCGCGATGATCCATCACGCGAACCAGGTGCGGCCGAATCCGTCCGGCCTGAAGGTAGGGGGACACCAAGCCTCGTCCGCGTCGATGGTGTCGATCATGACGTCGTTGTGGTTCTGGCATCTCAAACCCGAGGACCGCGTCGCGGTGAAGCCGCACGCCTCACCGGTGTTGCACGCGATCAACTATCTGCTGGGCGAATTGGACGAGGCGTACCTGCCGAGGTTGCGGGCATTCGGCGGGCTCCAGAGCTACCCGAGCCGGTCCAAAGACCCCGACCCGGTGGACTACTCGACCGGGTCGGTGGGGATCGGTGCCACCGCCCCGATCTGGGGTGCCCTGGCCCGCCGCTTCGTGGAGCACACCACCGGCGGCGCTGGCACCGGCCGGCAGTACTCGCTGCTCGGTGACGCCGAACTGGACGAGGGCGCGGTATGGGAGGCGATCCTCGACCCGGGCATCGCCGAACTCGGCGAGATCGTGTGGATCGTCGATCTGAACCGCCAATCGCTGGACCGGGTGGTGCCCGACATCGCCGCTGATCGCCTGCAAGGGATGTTCGCTGCAGCCGGCTGGCAGGTGCTCACCCTGAAGTACGGCCGACTACTGGAGGAGTTGTTCGGCCGCCCCGGCGGGAACGCTCTGCGCACCCGCATCGACAGGATGCCCAACCCCGAATACCAGCGCCTGCTGCGCTGCACCGCCGACCAATTGCGGCAACGGCTGCCCGGTCAGGGACCGCTGCGCGAGCCGATCAGCGCACTGGTGGCCAGCCTGGACGACTCGACCCTGCTGGCGGCCATCGGCGACCTCGGCGGCCACGACCTGCGCGCGCTCGATCAGGCGTTCGCCTCCATCGACGACACCCGGCCAACAGTGATCTTCGCGTACACGGTGAAGGGCTACGGCCTGCCCTCACGCGGCCATCCACAGAACCACTCCTCGCTGCTGACTACCGAACAGATGCAGGAGCTGGCCGACAGGCTGGGCACGGACCTTGAACATCCATGGAATCGGTTCGCCACCGGTAGCTCCGCTGAACGAGCATGCGCGGACAGGTCCCAGTGGCTGCGCCGCCCGGACCTGTCGCCGCAGCCGCCGCCTGAGCTACCGACCGACCTCGGCCGCACCCCGGCCGGAACCGCGACGACTCAGGCGGCGCTGGGCCGGGTGCTGATGGACCTGACCCGTCAGGCGCCCCAGGCGGCCCGGCGGGTGGTGACGGTCAGCCCGGACGTCAGCTCCAGCACCAATCTGGGCGGCTGGGTCAACAAGGTCGGGGTCTGGTCTGCCCGCGAGCGGGTGGACTGGTTCGCCGACGACGCCGAGACGATCCTGCACTGGCGGGAAAAGCCCACTGGCCAGCACATCGAGCTCGGCATCGCCGAGACCAATCTGGTCGGCCTGCTCGGCGAGCTCGGGGCCACGTGGAGCCGGTGGGGACAGCCGCTGCTGCCGATCGGCGTGATGTATGACCCGTTCGTCGAACGCGCCCTGGAACCATGGTCGTTCGGCATCTACGCCGGCGGCCAGTCGATCCTGGTCGGCACCCCCTCCGGAGTGACCCTCGCACCTGAGGGCGGCGCACACCAATCGATCACCACCCCCTCCATCGGCATCGAACAACCTGGCTGCATCAGCTACGAACCCGCCTTCGCGATCGACCTCGAATGGACACTGCTCGCCAGCCTCGCCCGCCTCGGCAAACCGGGCGGAAGCTCGGCCTACCTAAGGTTGTCCACCCGGCCTGTCGACCAGACCTTCGCCGCGGTACCGACCGACCCGGCGGCCAGGGAGCGCCGCAGGCGGCAGGTCGTCGCCGGAGCTTACCCACTGCGGCGCGCCGAGCACGCCAAGGTCACCATCGCCGTGATGGGCGCGCTGATACCCGAGGCGCTCGCCGCGGCCGAACGGCTGGCGCAGGCGGACATCGAGACCGACGTCGTGTGCGTGACCAGCCCCGGCCTGCTCTTCACAGCACTGCAAGCGAGGCAAGGCCGACAGGAGGGCCCGAGCTGGATCCTCGACCAGGCCTTCCCCCCTTCGCGGGCCACGCCGCTGGTCACCGTCCTGGACGGTCACCCGCACGCTCTGGCGTTCCTGGGTAACATCAACCAGACGCCCACCACCTCACTCGGCGTTACCCGGTTCGGCCAATCCGGAACCATCGACGACGTCTACCACCACCACGGCATCGACACCGACAGCATCATCCGCGCCACCCTCGACCTCCTGGAATAGGCATGCCGAGGACGGCGCGGTCATATCGGTATCAACGCCAGTGCGTTAGGGCTTGCAGATCAATAACACGCTGATTCCGGTTCTGGGAGCCGTGGTTGTGACAGCACGGTGTGGACCTGCGTAAACCGCGATGTCGCCCATACTCCGTGGCACCGTGCTCGCCCTCCTGCCCAACCGACCCATGCAGGTCGGCGGCCCGCATACCACATTTGAGGGGTCTGCAAGCGGAACCGGCGTGTTGTTTCGAGACGCGCCCTTAAGGATGTGTGCACCTGTCAAGAGGGCGGGAAATCTGGTAGTTCGCAGGTGTCAAAGTCTTTGCGAGTGTCCCGGAGGTCCCGTTGCCGCAGAATTGTGTCAGCGTCAGTCCGGCGCGACAGCCCTGGACGTGTACGCGCCTGGCCATCTGGGCGAGTTGACCGAGATCATCGGCCCCCGAGTCGGTCGACGCGGTCCTGGCGGGCACCGGTGTCCGCCAGCAGCGGCTGCTCCCGGCGCGCGTCGTGGTGTACTTCGTGCTGGCCCTCGCCTTCTTCGAGCGCTCCTCCTACAGGCGGTATGGGCCAAGCTCACGGCGGGACTGGGCAGCGTGCCCGTGGCCCACCCGTGCGACTCGTCGCTGGCCCATGCCCGGCGCCGGCTGGGAAGCGGACCGTTGCGCCACCTGTTCTCGATCCTGGCCGGACCAGTGGCCGACCACCGCCAGTCCTGCGCCTTCTGCCAGGGCCTGCGCCTGGTTGCCGTGGACGTTACGTGGTGCTGGCACTGCTCGTGGTTCCCCTTCGAGCCAGGATCATATGTCCGGCTTCAGGGACTCCACGAAACCGGGGTCAACTCACTGCATCCGGTCCGCAGTCACTTGCCGGCACGCTCCGACAACGTCCAGCCGTTCTTCTTCGGCAGCTCCGCCAGCAGCCCCTCGATGAACTGCGCAAACACCGCCTGCGGCTCTGGCCGGTTGAACAAGTACCCCCAACAAACCGGCCAACGCGACCAGTTCGGCATCCCACCCGGCTATCGGCACAGCCGTCACACCAGCATCATGCCCGGTCAACGACGCCGGGCGGACGCCGCCACAAGATCTCCGGTTCTACCACGAGGATCAGTACTTCGCACTCACAAGCAGCGACAGACGACTTGGGCAGGTCGGTTTTCAGTCAGCTGCTCGTTTGCGCCTGCGTCCACGGCCCTTAGGAGGGCGAGACGACGTTGAAGCGATGGAAGAGGCTGAACCGATCTGCCGGATAGACCTCGTCGGTAAGCTCTAGCAACCCGATCTTCTCGGCGTAGAAGCGGTGGATCACTCGCAGGCCGGGCTCGCCAGGTTCGCACCCCAGCCGACGGGCTATCGCAGGCGGAATGAGTATCGCTGACGAGGTCTGATCTATGTGGGACAGCGCCAGACCGTAACTGGCGCAGATCGGAGCGAACAAGGCGATTGAGGACGGGCCGTGCAACGAGTCGACGATCTCGCTGTACGGATGCCTGATATACACGGTCGTGAACGCGATGGGCCGGCGCTGGACCTGCCGCGGCGCAAACCCGGCCAGGCGACCACCTGTGGCCCGCTCCCAGTGCAGGCCGGACGCGGAGCGATACATCTCCGGATCGCTGATGTCCAGCTCAGTAGCCGTCTTGGCCGACATACCCCGCTTGTTCGGGCGGTAGTCGACGATGTTCTCGACGGCATACTGCCGTGTCTCCTCCTCCGACCCGAGCGACAGGGTGTATCCGCGCAGTTCCGCTGCGATTACCTTGCGCACCGCACCTCGCTGGCGTGAAACGAGACCTTCGAGTTCGACGAGCCGAAACGCCTCACGCACGGTCGTGCGGCTGACGCCGTACATCTCACACAACTCGTTCTCGGACGGCAATTCGTCCCCGACGCGAAGCTGGCCGCTCTCGATCGCACTGATCAGAGCCGCGGCTATCTGCCGATACCGCGGGATGTTCTCGTTCCAGGGCGACTGCCAGTCGTCGGACGACAAGGGCCGGCCGACCTTTCGGCCTTTCCGGCCCACCTCAGCGGAATCGTTCCCTGCTCGGGCACGGTCACCAGGCGATGAAGGCATTGCCTCAGTATGCCGCAGCGCGGACCCATTTCGGCTCACGGCAGAGAGTGCCGGGGCCAACGAAAGGAACCCGCGCCGAGCAGCGGAAGCGTCCGGCGGGTCGTGCCTGGAGTGCATACATGAACCTCCGTCGTTGCATCGCAGGTAGCAGGACGCCGGTCGGTCTTGACCGTACCGGGCGACCATGCAACATTAACACTTGTCATTACATGGCTGAGTGGGCCATTGAGACATCTCGCCGACGAGAATGACGCACTACAGCCGTGATCCCGGCGGCCTGCACGTCCCGCATCGACATTGGAGCGGGCACCTAAGTCGTCTGACTGGTAGTGACAAGTCACGTGGACGAATCGCGTCTCCATGGAAGGTGGCCTGATGAGCATGCCGTCTGTCGGAGCCCTACCGCTCCACGGTGTACGTGTGCTGGAGATGGTGGACAAGGCAGAGATGTGCGGCCGGTACCTTGCCGACCTCGGCGCGACGGTCATCAAGCTCGAACCGCCGGAGGGTTCGCCGTCTCGCCGTATGGGGCCGTTCCACGACGGGGTGAGCATCTCGTTCGCGGTCCGGAATGCCAACAAACAGGGTCTAACACTCGACCTGGCGGATACCACCGACCGTGGCCGATTCGAGGCGATGCTGGACACGGTTGACCTCTGGATCGAATCGACCGCGCCGGGCTCGCTGGCCTCCGTGGGCCTCTCCATCGCCGGGCTTCGCGCGCGCCACCCGCGGCTCGTTGTGCTCTCGGTAACCGACTTCGGCCAGACCGGGCCCTACCGCGATTGGGTCGGGAGCCCATGGGTGCACACGGCGATGTCCGGATGTCTGAGCCGGTCGAGGATCGGCGACCAGTACCCCCTCATGCCACCCGCCGCTCTGCCGGCCGAGGCGGCGGCCGTCCAGGCCTCATTCGCGGCGCTCGTCGGGCTGTGGAACGCCATGGAGACGGGAATGGGCGACCATATCGACTTCTCGCTCCTGGAAGCGACCGGGCAGATCCTCGATCCCGCCATGGGTATGGCCGGCACTGCGTCGGCCGGGGCCGATGTGGGCGCTGCCGCGGCAACGTCAGCCCGCCAGCGTCCAGTGCTGGACATGTATCCGGTCTTCGAGTGCAGTGACGGATTCGTGCGGGTGGTGCTGCTCAGTCCGCGGCAGTGGCGGGCGATGCGCTCTTGGCTCGGCGATCCGGAAGACCTGATGGACGACGCTCTGGATGCGATCTTCACACGATTCAAGCGGGTCGACGAGATCCGGCAGCACATCAGCCTGCTGTTCAAAGGCAAGTCGACGGCAGAACTCGTTCAGGAGGGCCAGTCCCGCGGCGTGCCCTGCGCACCGGTGCTCACTCTGGGGGAGGTCATCGCGGCCGAGCATTACGTCCAAAGGCAGGCGATAGCGCGGTGTGAAATTTTCACGGGACTGGACGCGAAAATCCCGACCGGGTTCGTCGAGTTCAACGGGCGTCGCCTCGGGATCCGGATGCGTACGCCCGACGTCGGTGAGCACAACGCATCACTCCTGGCGGAACTGACGGATGGCCGAGCGACAGGGGCGCCCGTTGCCACCACGGGCGCGGGCGGCCGCCGACCACTCAGTGGAATCCGGGTGCTCGACCTCGGCGTCATCGTGTACGGAGCCGAGATCGGACGGCTCTTCGCGGACCTCGGTGCCGACGTCATCAAGGTCGAGAATCGCGCCTACCCCGATGGGGCACGGGTTGCCCGGGGCGGGATGATGAATGCGAACTTCGCGTCGGGACATCGGGGCAAGCGCAGCATCGGGCTCAACCTGCGCAGCGACCGCGGAAAGGCACTGTTCACGGCACTCGTTGCCGAGTCGGACCTCGTCCTGTCCAACTTCAAGCCGGGAACGCTCGAGGCGCTTGGGCTCGGCTACGACACCTTGGCCCAGGTCAATCCCGGCATCGTGATGGTCACGAGCAGCGCGATGGGAAGCACAGGCCCCTGGGCGCGCTGGATGGGCTACGGCCCGCTGGTCCGATGCGCGTCCGGGCTGTCCAGCCTGTGGCGGTACCCCGAAGGTCCCTCGGCGTTCGCCGACGGCAGCACCGTGTATCCGGACCACTACGCCGCCCGTGTCATGGCTGCGGCCGGACTGGCTGCACTCATCGCACGGCGCCGTACAGGTCTAGGGGCGCACGTAGAAGGGGCACAGGCTGAGGCGATCCTCGTGCAGCTTTCCGAATTGGTCGCGCTCGAGAGCCTGCAGCCCGGCGCGGTCAGCGCGAAGGGGAACTACAGCGACGAAGGTGCCCCCTGGGGCGTCTACCCATGCGCGGGCAGCGACGAGTGGTGCGTCATCACCGTGCGCAGCGACGAGGAGTGGGCACGTTTCTGCGACGTGACCGGGCTGGCCGACCTGGGCGATGAACCGGCATTGCGTACGACGGCGGGGCGCCTGCGAAACCGGGAGCGAATAGACGCCCGTGTCGGCACTTGGACATCGAATCTTGACCCACGAGCCGTCCAACACCTCCTGCAGGCGGCCGCGATCCCTGCCGGAGCCATGGCGAGGGTGACGGAACTGGAGGACGACCCCCATCTGTCCGCGCGCGAATACCTGAAGAAGCTCCGGCAGCCAGGGTTCGGACCTCTCACTGTTCAGAACGCACCGTTCTTCTCCGAACGCATGGACCCGCCGCGGCAGGTGCCGGCGCCCGAGTTCGGCGAACACACCCGCGAAGTCCTGACCGAGGTGCTCGGCCTTGCTCCCGACGAGGTTCAACGGCTCATCGAAGAAGGTGCCGCGGAGGAGGGGACAGAGCGCCGCTGATAGCTGTTGTGACAGACTGACCGTGCAGGTATGACGGTTCAGGTCGTGATCTCGGCCGACTCGCGCTCCCCGTAGACGTCCTACCGACCTTCCCGTTGAGTTGTCGGGGGTGATATCGCTAAATCCCTGCGGTACACCGTGGCCATGACATGGTCTCACTCCGCAGGGTCGGGCCGCGCGGGAGGGGGTGCGCATGCTGGCCGCCGACGGCTTTCCGCAAGGCGAGAAGAACACGCTGATCGCGAAAGAACTTCGGGTCACTGTCCGGTCCGTGGAGCGGTGGCGCAGCTCCTGGTGCGAGAGAGGACGACAGGAACTGCGTCCTTCGTGGAACGGCCGAGCGGCCCAAGGCCGACGACCGTGACTTCGCCGTCCTCGAGCCACTGCTGCTGGAAAGCGCGACGGCTCTGGGCTGGGCGGATGAACGGTGGACGCTCTCGCGCGTGCAGCTGCTGATCGCGGACCAGTTGGGGGTAACCCTGTCGATCCGCGGAGTCTGGTAGTTGATGCGGCGACACGACTGGCCCTGACAGCAGCCTGCCCGGCGGCCGGCCGAGCGGGATGTGGCGGTGGATGTGGGGGGAAGGGGACCTGGCCGCGCGCAAAGCCACCACGGCGGCGTTCGGGGCGGCATGGCTGGTCTTCGAGGATGGTGCCGCTGTCTCGATGACGTCGCACCGCGCACGCACCTGCTCACCGAGAGGCGGCACACCTGTCGTGCAGTTCAACAGAGCCTCCCCAAGGCCGCGTCACGATGGCCGCCCTGTCCTGCTTCAAGGCAGGCGAACGCAGCCGGCTCATCTACCGTCCCCGCATCCAGAGCCACCATCGAGGTGCTCACCGAGGGTTCACCTGGCAGCCGTCCGAAGCGGCATGTGCCGCTGCCAACGCCAGCCACACCTCGTCGACGGATGCCTCGCCGACACCGGACTCAATTACCTCGACAACTCAACGGGGAAGCGTCAGTAGGGACAGTTGGAGTCGAGGGCCCTCGGCGCGCTCTCCTGGCGTGTTTCGAGGTATTGCCACATTGCTTGCGGCCCCTGGACATGTCGGGACAGGTTAGCTCGGGTAGAACCGAGCGGGAGCCGGCGGTCATCTACTTGACAGCACATGACGTCTACATAAAGCTATCAGTGCCAGTTAAGGGTGTTCAGAACGACCCGACGCCCGTATGGGGGCCAACGACATGACCGACAGGTATGCACCGGTCGCACCCGGGTCAATCACGGCGGCGCCTCGCCGGGCGGCACGGCCGTACTCCTGCAACGGATCCGTCCTGCCCGGGTGCAAGTCGCCTGCAACGTCGGCGTCATGGTCCTGCAGCGGACGGCCGATGGGCGACAGAGCCGACTGCCAGTGGCTGCAGCCGGGCGGCAGGCTGAACGCGCTTTCCGCGCGTCGCGACTGGAGTTCATAAGATGCACCCGCACCCGACGTTCGACCCGCAGCTCGCTGAATTGCTCCCGGCGCTGGAGGGATTCGTGCCGGTCCAGATGACGGCCGAGCGAATCGAGCACTTCCGCTCCCTCTCCATGCCGACCATCGGCCAGATCATCGGCGATCGGGCCGTGACCTCGGTGGATCGAAAGATCACCGGCTATGGCGGCGCCGAGATCCTGGTCTCGATCATCTCGCGCACGGATCACCGGGAACCGGGCATTGGGATCTACAACATCCACGGCGGTGGCATGGTGATGTGCGACCGCTTTGCCTCTGCGGCAGCCTTGGTGGGCTGGGCCCTAAAGTACGACGCGGTATGTGTGACCGTGGAGCATCGGCTCGCGCCGGAGCATCCCGATCCCGTCCCTGTCGAAGACTGCTATGCCGGGCTTGAGTGGATGGCCGCCAGTGCCGCGGAGCTGCTCTTCAAGCAGGACCAGATCGTGATCTACGGCGGAAGCGGCGGTGGCGGCCTGGCCGCCGGGACCACGCTGCTCACGCGCGACCGGAGCGGTCCGAAGCTCGCCGGGCGACTTCTGCAGTGTCCGATGATCGACGATCGCAACGAGACGGTGTCGTCCCGCCAGTACGAAGGCGTCGGGATCTGGGACCGCACCAGCAATCTCACCGCGTGGACCGCGGTGCTCGGCGAGCGCCGCGGCACGGACGACGTGTCGCAGTATGCGGCGCCGGCCCGCGCCACCGACCTCAGCGGGCTGCCGCCGACGTACATCGACGCGGGCGCAGCCGAGGTGTTCCGCGACGAGGACGTAGCCTATGCCAGCGCGATCTGGGCGGCCGGTGGGGACTGCGAGCTGCACATATGGGGCGGCGCCTTCCATGGCTTCTACGACATCGCCCAACGGTCCGATCTCGCCCGTGCTTGTCTCGCCGCTCGTGACGCGTGGCTGGAGCGGCTGATCCGACGGATCGGCTAGCGACGTCTCGCGGGGCGGAATCACCGCGCAGTGAGTAAGGAGAGTGTGTGCCTGTGAATTCAGCAGCTGATCTGTCGCTGCTCGTAGTCCGTGTCTCCGTCGCGATCGTGTTAGTCGCCCACGGCTACAACCACATTGCCCTCGGCGGGAGGATGGCCGGTACGGCCCGCTGGTTCGAGGGCCTCGGGATGAGGCCGGGCATCCTGCACGCCTGGTTGGCCAGCCTCACCGAGGTGGGCGCCGGGACGTTGCTCGCTCTCGGCGCCGTTACGCCGGTGGCCTGTGCCGGGATCATCGGCACGATGGTCGTCGCCTGGGTCACGAACCATCGCCAGAACGGCTTCTTCATCTTTCGGCCCGGTGAGGGCTACGAGTATGTGATGACCCTGACGTTCGTCGCGGTCGGGCTCGCCGGCGTCGGCGCGGGTAGGTGGTCCGTCGACCGCGGGCTGGGCTGGTTCGATCCACCTGGCTGGCCAGGCCTCTTGACGGCGACGGTTCTCGGATTCGGCGGTGCGGCCGCACTGCTGGCCACGTGCTGGCGACCCGCGCGATGATCATCCAGCCGTATTTCCACCTGGGCCTATCTGTGGCGAGCGTCGACGAGGCGATGGCCGACCTCGCGTCGACGGGAGTGCAGTGGCGAGACGTCCTCGACTATCCGCTGTGCGTTTTCCACGGCGGTCGTACTACCGATGTCCGCGTCCGATCCGTGTACTCCTCCGGGCCTTCGCCGGCCATCGAACTGTTCACCGCCGGGAAGGGAACGCCACTCGATCCCTTGATGGAAGGTTCGCGGTTCCACCACATCGGTGTGTGGACGGACGCCTTCTCTGCTGACGTCGCCGACCTGCAAGCACGCGGATGGGAGCTCGCGGCAACTGTCGCGGACGACCGAGGTCGACCGAGCCGGTTCGCACTGCACCGGACACCGTTCGGCTTCTATCTGGAGGTGGTGGACCCGCGGTGGGCGGGCCGACTGCTGGGTGATCTGCTTCCTGAAGAACTGCGAAAGTAGGCGTAGCGCAGCGGCCTGCCTTCGATCAAGGCGTCGTCGACCGATTCCGTTGTAGCCGCGCCAGCATCTGCGCCGCTGCCTTCGGCCATCCGGCGATGCCGTGCCTCGAGAACAGAACGAAGACGATGATGAGGGCGCCGAACACGACCTGTGCGATCTGCGGGCCGTGGAGGGCAGCGGTCGGCGAGGGGCTGAAACGGCTGACTGCGTTGGTCGAAATGGTCGACAGCGATATCACGACTCCGGCACCGATTGTGCCGCCCCACAGCGAGTCGAGACCACCGATGATGATCATAGCGATGTAGGAGACTGCGAGAAGCAGGGTATAGCCCTCGACCGAGACGCTGCCGGTCAGGTATTCGGTGATGCCACCCTGGGCGGCAGTCGCCGCTGACGTCCCCATGAACAGCACGAGCTTGGTCCGGGCGACCGGTATGCCCATCACTGCAGCGACCGTCTCGTGGGTTCTGATGAGCCGCAAGGCGCGGCCCGAGCGGGCGGTGAGTAGGCGGGACATCAGGACGGTGGTGGCAGCGACGAGCCCGAACAGCACCCAACTCCAGGCGCGTTGCTGGTCGAGCAGGCCCAGGTGACTGAACTTCGGGCTGACCTGGAAACCGCCGGCACCCGCGTCCTGTGCGTTGGCCTGGTACTCATTTGCGACGTACAGGGCGATGAAGTGGACGGCGAGCGTGGCGAGGGCAAGGTACAAGCCTTGGATACGCAGGGCGGGCAGGCCCACCAGAAGTCCTACGGCGGCCCCGATGGCCGTCGCCGCGATGATGTCGAGCGGAAACACGATGCCGAGCCGATGCGCCCAGACGGTTCCGAACGCTCCGACCAGTAGAAAGGCGGCGCTGCCGATCGAGACCTGACCGGCTGTGCCCATCAGTAGGTTCAGCGCAGAGGCGCCGATCGCGGCGAGCAGGCAGAGGTTGAAGACGTACAGGTCGGACGAGGACGCCCGCGTGGTGAAGTACAAGGTCACCAGTGCCATGACGGCGATACCGCCCAGGAGCTCGGGCCGGCGTTCCCGCCGCATGCGTCGGGCCCGTAGGTGCGTGGCGATGCGAGTGAAGATCATCATCTGCTCAGAGCCTCGTCACCTGCCGCATGCCGAGGATGCCGTGCGGCAAGAAGAGCAACACGACCAGCAGCGCCAGGTAGGTGATGACATCGGTGAGTTGGCCACCCGCATACGTCGTCACGAATCCCTGTAGCACGCCTACGCCGATGCCGCCGACGATGGCTCCGGCGATGCTGTCGAGTCCGCCGAGGAGCATCGCCGGAAAGGCGATGAGCGCGACGTTCGACAGCGACGGGCTGACCACGTTCTGGATCCCGTAGGTGATACCTGCGACGCCCGCGAGCACGGCGGCGATCGCCCAGGAGACCGTGTACAGGCGAGTGACCCGAATGCCGCCCTGGCTGGCAAGCAGGGGATTCTGTCCTGCCGCCCGGATCATCGTCCCCACATGGGTGAACTTCAATCCGGCGGCGACCGCAAACGCCAGCAACAGGGAGAACACCAACAGCACGATGCTGGCTCTGCTGATTCGGGCTCCGGCGAGTTCGATCACGCCGTCGGGCAACAGCGGGACTCTGATGGAGTACTGGTTGAAACCAAAGAAGATCGCGACCAGCCCCTGCAGGATCGAGGACAGGCCGAGCGTGGCGATCACCGGAATGAAGACGGGCGCCCCGACGAGCCGCTTGAGCACAAGGCGGAAGAAAACCACTCCGATGACAGCGACTACGAGCAGGCCTGCCAGAACGGCAACCCACAATGGGGACGCCTGATCGGTCTGCCATCGCGCGACGAGGAAGGCGGGTATCAGCATGAACTCGCCGTGGGCGAAGTTGAAGGTGTGCGTGGATCTGAACGCGAGCACCAGTCCCAGCGCGACCAGCGAGAGTGTCCCGCCCAACGAGAGGCCACCCACGAGGGATGTCACGAGCCGGTCCATGTGGCGTCCTCGTTCTTTCCCGCCGGGGATGAGCCGGCGTCCACAGGGCGACCGACGACGGCCGCCCGGAAGGTCTTGGAGTCCAGTACTTCGGTCGGCGTTCCGGACGCGATTGCGCAGCCGGCAGCCATGCCGATTGCTCGATCGGCGACGCGCCTGACGAGATCCATGTGGTGCTCGACGACTACGACGGTGACCCGTCGTTCAGCGCGCAGACCCGCGAGGAGTTCTTCCACGGTTCTGCGGTCGGACGAGTCCAACCCGGATGTCGGCTCGTCGAGCAGAAGAAGTCGCGGCGCGCTTGCCAGCGCACGGGTGATGTCGATGAGCTTTCGTACTCCGTACGGCAGACCCGCCACGGGTTCATCGCGTACGTGAGCCAGGCCGATTCCGGTGAGCAGTGACACGATCTGGTCGCGGACTCCGCGCTCACCCTTCTTGACGCGCCAGGGCCGGACCATCTGGTCGAGCGTTGAGTAGCCCATGTGCAGGTAGGCCCCGGCGAGCACGTTCTCGAGTGCCGAGGCCTGCTCGATCAAGCGTGGCTCCTGGAAGCTGCGCGCCAGGCCGAGCCGAGCGAGGTTCGTGGGCGAACGCCGGGTGATCGGCGATCCGTCGAACGTCACAAGTCCGTGAACCGCCCGGCCCAGCAATCCGCCGATGGCGTTGAGCAGCGTCGTCTTGCCCGCGCCGTTCGGCCCGACGATCGCAGAGATCTCGCCGCCCGGCACGTCGGCACTGACGCTCGACAGCGCTCGGACGCCGCCGAAGGAGACGGTCAGGTCGCGGATGCTGAGGGGACCAGCGGCGTCGTGAGCGCTACCGGCGAGGCGCCGTGAGCTGCCTACGGTGATCAGAGGTTCCGAGGTCATTCCACTGCCTCCACATAGCCGGCCGCGAGGATTTCAGTGCCGCGGAACATGTCTGACCGGCCGGACACGGTCGTTCGACCATCCCGGAGCAGATAGCAGTAGTCGGCGACGTCGAGCGCCAAGGCCGTGCTCTCGTCGACCAGGAGCACCGCTGTGCCCTGGCGGGCTACCTCGGCGACAGTGGCGAACAGTGGTTCTTGCACACTCACATGCAGTCCGAGCGTCATCTCATCCACGATCAGCAGGCGGGGTTCGAGGAGCAGACCGCGGGCGAGCGCTAGCATCTGCTGCTGTCCTCCGCTCAGACGCCCGGCGAGCTCGCGCCGCCGCTCGGCGAGCATCGGGAACAGCTGGTAGACACGATCGAATGCGTCGGCGCGGCTTCTCTTCGGCGGCAATCGGCCCAGCGCGTGCAGGTTCTCGGCGACCGTAAGGCTCGAGAAGACCTTGTCACGCTCCGGCACGGAACCGACACCCAGCTGACTGGTGACGTGTGGTTCACGCCCGGCGACGTTCGTCCCATCGAGTTCGACGAGACCCCTGACGCGGGTGCCTTCCGATTTCAGGAACCCGCTCACCGCGCGCACCGAAGTGGTCTTCCCGGCGCCGTTCGGCCCGAAGAGGGCCACGACCTGGCCGGCGCCGACCGAGAAGGAGATGTCCGAGACGCCGACAGCGCCATTCCGGTATTGCACGCGCAGACGTTCCACCCGAAGCATTGGGCTACTCCTCGCTCAGGCCGGTACGAGGGGTCACTGGTTGAATGCCGGGAGCCGAACCACATCGCCGGCCGGCGACGGCGCGCCATGCACCGGGTCCCAGCGGAAGATCCTGATGGCGCTGCCCGCTACGTGATCCGTCAGGGAGAGGTCGATCGGTCCGAAAGTCGAATCGTCCGGCGGAGTGAAGTTCCGGACGCGTTCGAGCTCCGCCGTCAGCTTGGTCGGCGTGCACGTGTCGCTGCAGGACGTGATCGCCCGACCGACAAGGGCGGCCGCCGACCAGCCCTGAGCGAAGTTCTGGTTGTGCACGTTCTGCGCCAGGTCGAGTTTCGATGCTGCTGCCGCGAGTGCCGAGTCCGCTGTCGGCTCCGGTGAGTCGAACGTTGCGTAGTAATTCGGCAGATCGACCGCCTTCATCAATGCGAAGGTCGTACCGCCGTTGAACTGCAGCAGCGGAATCCTGGTCAGGCCCGCCTCGGCGAGCGCCTTCGCCATGGTGACCGCATCATTCCCAATGCCGAAGACGAGAACGCCTTCTGGACGGGCCCTGGCGATGTTCGCGGCTTGACTGGCGAACGACGCAGCACCCGTTGTCATCTTCTCGTCCGCAACAACCTGGTACTGCTGGTCCTTGGAGCGGTCCTTGATGACGGCGGCGTCCGCCTCGATGGCTGCGGAGACGCTGCGTGCTATCGCTATGCGCCTTCCCTTCAGGCTGTTGACGAGCTCGCCCATCTTGTAGACCATGCCGTCGACAACCTGATTGCCAGCTGCGCCGATGGTGAAGAACCATTTCTTCGGAGCCTTCGTGCTGCCATCGCCGTTCAGGGTGGGAAGCGTGGTCGCATTGATCATTGGAATGCCGGCCGCGTCCAGGATGCTCTGCGAGCCCAGCACGCTGGAACTGATCGTCAGTCCCACCATGGCGATCGGGCGCTGTTCGACGGCCTGGCGGAATGCGGCCTGCGCGGCTCCGGCGTCGGATCGTGTGTCGATGGGCTCCCTGACCGTGAGGTGGTGCCCGCCGGCGGTGTAGTTGATGCTCTTGAAGTACGCCCGGGCACCGTCGGCGAAGGCGGAGCCCAGGGCGCCGACAGCGCCGGTCAGATCAGCCGGGATCGTTATGACGTAGGAGCCGTCAGAGCCCTTCTGGGTGTCTGCCGAATTGCCGCCGCTGCTCGTGCACGCGGCCACCTGAGCGATGAGGATCAGCGATACGCCAGCAATGCCGAATCTGCTGGTCGGACGGGTCATGCGCCGTTCTGACACCATTGCTCTCCTCGGTCCTCGAAGAAAACAGGCCTTCGGGCTTGGGCCAGCTGCGGAGTGGCAGAGAACCAACGGTCTGATGTCGCAGCTTCATGCAGCACACGAGCGAGGCGATGCTCCTCGTGTGTCCGTCAGCGCTCACCGATGCGGATCCGACGATGCCCTGTCGACTGCACCGTCACGCTATGCGCGAGATCTCCGCGAACAGCTATCGCCCGGCACCGCCCGCACCGGCCTCCGGGCCGGGCGGATACCGCTCAGCGCTGTGGCACCGCGCAGCCCCCTCCGCCACGCGATACCGACCGCGTGCCTTTGCTCACGCGAATTTCCTTGGTCTGAACTTTACCTTTGGTGAAAGGGTGACTCGAAGGGTCAAGCGGTAACGATGTGAGACCCCCCGGCTGGGTGTTCACCTCGCCCTGCGGGCCTCGAAGAGGTGGCGGTAACTATCAGCGATAGCTTATAGGAGAGGCGACTTGTGTCAAGCGCGAAGTGTTCGGGCAGATGACCGTCGTGGTAGGTCGACGCGGTTCGGTACGCGGCCGCATCCGCGGCATGTCTGCGCGGGCTCTCGGGCGGCTGCTATCGCGTCGAGCGGCGCGGCGTGCGTCGTCCGGGTGTCGCCGGTGTGCAGTCTCCTGCAGTCTCGCGCGGTCGGGGTGACGCGGCATCGGCATTGGCATCGGTAGAGGGTGCGCCGGACCGGCTCGCCCCGGCGGTCTCGAGCACCGATTCGATGATGCTGGCAGCCACCGTCTCGAACATCTGGTGCGAGGACTTCCGCTGGCGCTCTGCGGCCTTCGATAGTGCGGGGTAGACCTTCGTCATCTCCGGGTCGATCGAGGATGCGGCCGGATCGGTCGCCTCGCGCACTGCGTTGCCGATGGCCCATCGCTCAAGCGACTCGTGCAGTAGGAGTACGTCCTCCACCGGAATGCCGCCTTCGATGAGACGGGCCGTGACCGCCTCCCGGTTGGCGATGCCAAGCGACGGGTGTCGAATCAGGACCGGAATCAGATTCGGGTTGGCAAGGAGTGCATCGCGCAGCGCGACGACCCCCCATAGGAGCAACTGCTGGGGGGTGACGTCCTTCTCCAGCATGCGCTTGGGTACCCGCGTAAGGGCATACTCGGCGACCGCAACGATGATGTCGTCCTTGTCGCGGAAATGGTTGTAGAGCGATGCGCCCTTGACTCCGAGATCGGCAGCGAGGCGACGCGTCGTCAGCGCTTCGAGCCCCTCCTCGTCGACGATCTTCAGGGCCGCCTTGATGATGCGCTCACGAGAGAGCAGCGGGATCTTCGGTCGGCCTGGCGTCACGCAGGTGAGTCTAGCAGCGCTGCTCGTTTATCCCGGCCTCCGGTAGGCCGGCGCAGGGGGCTTCGCATCGTGCACCGTAGGTGATAAACTAGCAACGATAGTAATGACCAAGTGGTGCGCCCCGGGCGACGATGGAGGAAGAGATGACGGTCGTTCAGGATGTGGCGTCACCGGCGGCCGACCAACGTCTCCTGATCATCTCGGCGGACGCTCACGTCGGGCCGCGCCTGGTCGAGGACCTCCGCCCGTATTGCGAAAAGCGCTATCTCGAGGAGTTCGACGCCTTCGCGGCGAAGATCGGTCCCATCCCCACCGAACCCGATGACATCGTCGCTGCGATGCGCGAGCGTGGTATCGGCCGGGAGCTGACTGCGGCAATGGCCTGGAACCAGCGGAGTGAGGGCCACTACAACCCGGTCGCTCGACTGCACGACATGGACAGTGACGGCATCGCGGCAGAGGTGCTGTTCCATGGAAGCCAGAACTTCGTCCCGCTCCCGTTCGACGCGAACAGCCTGTTCGGCAACATCCAGAGCGTCAACACGGGGGAGTTCGAGCTGCTCGCGGCGGGCCGACGCATCTACAACCGGTGGCTGGCGGACTTCTGCGCGAGCGCTCCCGGGCGGTTCATCGGACTGGCACAGCTGCCGATATGGGACCTCGAAGCCAGCATCCGAGAGGTCGAATGGGCGGCCTCCGCCGGCCTCGGCGGCATCAACTTCCCGGCTGCCGACGCGCCCGGCATGCCGCCGCTCGACGATGAGCTCTTCGAAACCTTCTACGCGACATGCGCCGAATACGAGCTGCCGCTCACGACGCATATCAGCGCTGCACCCCCGACCCACCGGTACTGGAAGAGTCCGTACGGCGGCGCGATCGGTCTGATGGATTCCGGGTGGTGGTGTCGCCGCTCGCTGACGATCCTGACGCTGATGGGCGCATTCGAGCGGCACCCGGGCCTGCGCCTGGTCCTGACCGAGCATCCGGGGGCTTGGCTCGTCGACGCGATGGAAGAGCTGGACTCCATCTACGACTACATGCAGAGCGGTCCGCTTCGCGCCAATCTGCCGAGGCGGCCGAGTGAGTACATCCGCGAGCACGTCTGGATCGGCGCGAGTTTCCAATCGAGGCCTGAGGCCGAAGCCGCGGTCGGGGAGGGTTACAGCGAGCGCCTGATGTGGGGCTCGGACTACCCGCACGCCGAAGGCACCTGGTGCTACCAGGAGGACGAGGACGATGTGCACATGACGCACGTCGCCATCGCCAACACCTACCACGACCTGCCGCTCCGTGAGGTGCGTGGCATGCTCGGCGACAACGCCCTCCAGTGCTACACGCGCCTGGATCGCGTCCATCTCGGCGCAGTAGCCGAACGGATCGGGGCGCCGCGGCCCAGCGAGGTCCTCAGGGCTGGGCTGGAGCCGAAGACAGAGTTCCACAACAGGAAGACGAGCATGGCCTTCCGCACGAAGGGGCATTGGGCATGACCGGCGAGCTCCTGAAGCCTGGAATCCGGCTGCGCAGCGTCACCTGCGACACCCAGGTGATCGTCGTCCGCGCCCCATCGACCGCGCAGGACCTGCGGTGCGGCGGCGTGCCCATGACCCGCGACTTGGACAGTTGCGATCCGCAGCCGATCGTTGCCGCGTTCGCCGGCGGTGCTGAGCTTGGCAAGCGGTACACCGACGGCGCAGACCTCGAGGTGCTCGTGACCAAGCCCGGTCAGGGCACGCTGTCAATCGGTTCCGAACCTATGTCGATCCAAGGTCCTAAGCGGCTGCCGAGCTCCGACTGAGCTCGGCCGGTCCGCAACGGCGTCGTCGTCGAACGCCGTACCCCTTTCCTGCCTGAGCAACAGCGGAGGCTGCACAGTGGATACGTACTCGATCGCGGCACAAGAGCTGTACCTGAGCTTCGATGGGCAAGGCGACACCTCATGGCGGATCAGCAAGCCGCTGCCCGGCGAGTCCAACACCTACGACATCGAATCGCTCGGCCTCACCGCACTCGAGCCCGGCCAGCCGAGCCCTGACTCGCCCGGCCTGCGCTACCGACGGACAGGGCGCCCGGCTCAGGGCCGGCTCTCGAATCGCCCGACGCTGGGACTGATGATCACGCTGCTCGACGCCAAGGATCGCGACGACGTCGACGCCGTACAGTCCCTGCGCAACTGGGCGGACTTCGTCCACATCCCGCCGCTCGCCACGAGCGGGACGCCGGGTCTGACGCTGATCAGTCCCTACGACGTTGTCGGGGACGGCCCCTTGTACATGCATCTCCTGGAGTTCGACTGCGATCCGGACGACGGATCGAAGGCGATGACCAAGCGGGTGTCGGAGCAACTCGACAAGCCGCAACTCGGTGCGTTTCTCAACCATCCGCAGAAGGCGCGCGCGTTCGGCGCCACTTTCGTCCCGAAGTGACGGCGCCCTTGAGATTCGGGGGAACAGCTGCAAGTCAAGTGGCACCGGTGAAGCGGTCCGTCCCCGCTCCGAGTTAGGACAGAGTCATGAGCAGCGCCACCAGAACCGGGACAGCGCACGACGCGGGCGCGCCGGTCGAGCAGTTGGCACCGATCCCGGACCGCGTGCTGACGTTTCTCTCCGACGGCGTCAAGCCTCTCTTTATCGACGGCGAATGGGTCGACTCGGCCTCAGGCGAGACGTTCGAGTCGGTCAACCCCTCGACAGGTGAGGTCCTCGCCCGGGTCGCGGCCGGCGGCGTCGCGGACGTGGACCGTGCGGTCGCCGCGGCACGGCGGGCACTGGACGGTCCGTGGAGCCGGATGACGCCGGCACAGCGCCAAGCCGTGATGTGGCGCCTTGCCGATGCGTTGGTCGACCACGCCGAAGAGCTGCGGTTCCTTGAGGTTCTCGACATGGGCTCGCCGATCGGACCGAATCCGCGCACCCGGGTCGAGACCTGTGCCGAGGTGCTGCGGTATTTCGCCGGCGCGGCAACCAAGATCCATGGCGAGACGATCCCGAACTCGATCGGGCCCGACATCTTCTCGTACACGGTGCGCGAACCGATCGGTGTGGTGGCCGCGGTCGTACCGTGGAACGGTCCGATCTCCAACGCGCTTTGGAAGATCGCGCCGGTTCTCGCCACCGGCTGCACGATGGTGTTGAAGCCGGCCGAGCAGGCACCCCTGGTTGCCGTGAAGCTCGCCGAGATCATGCAGGAGGTCGGCATACCGGACGGCGTGGTGAACGTCGTCAACGGCTTCGGCGAGTCGGCCGGCGCGGCACTGGTGAACCACCCCGGCGTGGACAAGGTCTGCTTCACCGGGTCGACGGCGACCGGGCAGTCGATCGTGCGGGCCTCCGCCGGCAACCTCAAGCGCGTCACGCTGGAACTCGGCGGAAAATCCCCTGACATCGTCTTCGCCGATGCCGACCTCGACCGGGCATTCCCTGCCGCTGCCATGGGGGCCTTCTGGAACTCCGGCCAGGCCTGCATCGCCGGCAGCCGCGTGTACGTCGAGCGGCCGATCTACGAGCAGGCCATCGAGAGCATCAGCCGCTTCGCCGCCGAGCTCAAGGTCGGCAACAGCCTCGACCCGACGACTCAGATCGGTCCGCTCGTGTCGGCCGACCAACTCGACAGGGTGACCGGCTACCTGCGTATCGGCCGGGAGGAGGGCGCGCAGTTGGCCGTCGGCGGGCACCGGATGACCGTGGGCAAACTCGAGAGCGGCTACTTCGTGGCCCCGACGGTGTTGTCCCATGTGCGCGACCACATGCGCGTCGCCCGTGAAGAGATCTTCGGCCCGGTGATGTGCGTGCTGCCGTTCGACGACGTCGAGGAGGTGCTCACCCGCGCGAACGACACCGTGTTCGGGCTCGGGAGCGGGGTGTGGACCCGGGACCTCGGCAGAGCGCACCGGGTCATCCGGCGCCTGCAGGCCGGCACGGTGTGGGTGAACACGTACCTGCTCGGTGACCCGGCCGTGCCGTTCGGCGGCTATAAGATGAGCGGCTGGGGCCGGGAGAACGGCCTGGCAGCGCTCGACGGCTACTTGAACACCAAGTCCGTGTACATCGACAGCCAGCCCTGACGAAAAACGGCCGCGCCGTACGGCACACCACGCGGTCAGTTCGCTGCCGCGGGTGGGGTTGTCCTCGTCGCGGATGTGGACGATGCGGGTGGGAGATCCACCGTCGAGAGCATCCGCTCCGCCGGTGGGTCCGCCGAGTACCAGTGTGCCGATGTCTCGGACGAAGTACAGGTGGAGGCGCTGGTGGCCCGGGCGGTCGACCAGTTCGGCGGTTTGCATTGTGCGTTGAACAACGCTGGTATCAGCATGCCCCGTACACCGCTCGCGCAGATGAGCGTGTCGGACTGGGACCGGCTCGTCCGGGTCAACCTCACCAGCGTCTTTCTGTGCATGCGCGCCGAGTTGCGGCACATGACCGCACACGACGGGGGCGTCATCGTCAACACGGCTTCGACGGCCGACCTGCGGCCGCCACCGGGGGTGGGCGCATACGCGGCGTCCGGTCTCACTAAGAGCTCGCGCAGATAGGCGGCGTGGGCAGCCCCGGCAACAAGGTGGGAACAGGTCCCGGTGATCATGGAGTTGCGACGCTCTGTGACCACTGGGGAGATATGTGCCCGTCCTTCCATCATGGCTGACCGACCCGCTCTGGGATCAATTCGCGGCACTGCTGCCCAAGCGCCCTGCGGTCGATCCGGCCCACCCTCTGGGTTGCCACCGCCGCCGTATCAGCGACCGGATCGTGTTCGACAAGCTGCTCCAGCTCCTGCGGTTCGGCTGCTCCTACCAGGCGGTCTCCGACACGACCTGCTCGGCGACCACGATCCGCAACCGCCGCAACGAGTGGATCCGGCTCGGCGTCTTCGCCCGACTCAAACAGATCGCGCTTGAGTCCTACGACCGGATCGTCGGGCTCGTGCTCGACCAGATCGCCGTCGACGACTCCATCACCAAGGCCCCGGGCGGCGGAGAAGCGGCCAGGCGCTCGCCGGTCGACCGCGGCAAACAGGGCCTGACACGCTCCGGCATGACGGATGGCTATGGGATCCCGCTCGGCAGGGTACTCGCCGGAGCGAACCGCCACGACTCTCCGCTGCTGGCCCCGACCCTGGACCTGCTGGTGGACCTGGGACCGCTGCCCGAGGCCATCACCGTGCACCTGGACGCCGGCTACGACTCGGACAAGACCCGCGCCGAACTCGCCGCGCGCAGTCTGCACGGCCGCATCGCGCACAAGGGCGAGAAGGTACCGATCCAGGCGAGCCAGCGGTGGCACGTCGAGCGCACCCACGCCTGGCAGAACGCCTTCCACCGGCTCGCCCGCTGCTACGAACGCCGTGTCGCGGTCATCGACGCGTTCTTCGACCTCGCCGATACGATCATCACCGTCCGTAGCCTGCTCCGCAGGGCGTGGACGACCCACCGCTGGGACAACCGTCCGAACCGCCGCCCATGAGCGAGTGCCGATCTACGCAGCGTCCGAGTGCAGCAGTTTGGGCATCTTGATGCCGACATGATCGGTACGTATGCCTGCCGACGTATAGGTACGGCCGCCACCGCCCCGGTGGACGTGCGCAGCACGTCGTCACGGCAATAGAGCATATTTTCCCTATATGGGCGACGATCGGTATATGGGTGACGATCGGTGTGGCTGGTGCGGAGCTCCACTGCCGGAGTCGGCAGGCCCGGGTCGGCGGTATTGCCGTCAGGCGCATCGGCAGGCGGCCTGGCGAGCCAGGCGTCGCTGGCAGGCGGCGGCGGAGGCGCGGCAGGCGCTGGTGTTCGCGGAAGCGGATCTCCTGACGCAGGTGCAGGCCGCAACCCAGCAGGCGAGCGACTCGCGCCCGGGGCGAGGAGCGGAGGGCTGCCATGTTGCCGCCGTGGCGGAGGTGCCCGGGCTGGCCGGGCAGCTGGTGCGCTGTGCGGTGTTGGCGGACCGACGAACCGGGGCGAGCTGGGCGCAGATCGGTGCTGGCCTGGGCATCAGCGCGGAGGCGGCCAGATGCCGCTTCAGGCGCCTGGAGGGATCCCTGCCTGGTGCCGCTCGGGAGGGTGAGAGCATGAGGGACCTTGCCGGCTTCGGCACTGGCACAGGCTCCGGCACGCACCTACTCTGCGCCGCTTTGGACCAGTTCATGCAGGAGACAGGCGCCTCCGGGGGCCTGGTATACCTGCTGCCGCCGGGCGAGCGGGTGCTGCGGCTGGCGGTGCTGAGGGGGGTTCCCCGGCAGATCGCCGCGCACTGGACGCAGGTGCCGCTGGCGGCCCGCACCCCGGCGACCGACGCCGTGCGCGAGCAGCGTCTGGTGTGGATAGGCGGCCAGGAAGAGATGGCGCGGCGCTACCCGCAGATGGCGCTCGCCCTGCCCTACCCCTTCTCGGCGGCCGCTGCCCCGATCACCACCGGCACCACTGTCTGGGGCGCCCTGGTGGTGCGGTGGCCCAGCTCGCATCCATCGGCGCTGACCCGACACGAACGCAACGCGGTCCGTACCTCCTGCCGCCGCCTGGGCCTTCTCCTGCGGCAGGCCGCCGACAGCGGCCACCCGCTGCTGCCCGGGTCCGAGCCGCAGGTCCTGGCCCCCCTGCGTGCCCGCGCTCGCGGGCCGACCCAGGAGGCGGCAGCGGCGGACTTCGCCGAGCGCCTGCCCGGAGGATGCTGCACCTTGGACCTTGACGGCCGGATCACCTTCATCACAACCACCGCAGCCGACCTCCTCGGCGCCAGCGCCGTCGACCTGCTGGGCGTCCTGCCCCGGCAGGTCCTGCCGTGGCTGGACGACCCAGTCGTCGAGGACCGCTACCGGGCCGCGGTGCTCAGCCAGGAGGCCACCTCCTTCACCGTCCTGCGCCCACCGGACCGGTGGCTGTCCTTCCACCTGTACCCGAACGTCTGCGGCATCAGTGTCCGCATCGCCCCGGCCTCCCCGGCCCCTGCCTCGGAGACGTCAGAGGTTCTGCACCCCGCACCGTCGGCCGCACCGGGTCGGTCGACCGCCCACCACCTCCTGATGCACCTCGCCGCCACGCTGACCGAGGCCGTCGGGGTCATGGACGTGATCGCCCGGATCGATGACCTGGTCCCGACCGCCTTCGAGGCCCAAGCCCTCGCCCTGATGATCGCCGAGGAGGGCCGGCTGCGGATCATCGGTTACCGCGGCTACACCGCCGAACTCATGGACCGCTTCGACGGCACCCCCCTGGCCTCGGACACTCCTGCCGTGCGTGTCCTAACCAGCGGCGTCCCCAGCTTCTACGCCACCTTCGAGGACCTCAAGCGCGCTCATCCCCCCGCCGTCCTGCAGGACGGCAAGGCCGCCTGGGCCTTCCTGCCCCTGATCACCTCCGGCCGCCCCGTCGGCTCGCTGGTCCTCGCGTACGACCGGCCGCATCCCTTCACGCCCGAGGAACGAGCTGTCCTCACCTCGACCGCCGGGCTGATCGCCCAGGCCCTGGACCGCGCCCGGCTCTACGACGCCAATCAAGCTCTCGCCCACAGCTTGCAAGCCAGCCTGCTGCCCCAAGCACTGCCCCGCGTCCCCGGCCTGGACGTGGCCACCCGCTACCTCCCCACCGCTCACGGCATCGACGTCGGCGGCGACTTCTACGACCTCATTCATCTCGACACCGACCTTGCCGCCGCAGCAATCGGCGACGTCCAAGGCCACAACGTGAACGCCGCCGCCCTCATGGGGCAGGTCCGCACCGCAGTCCACGCCACCGCCGGCGCATCGCCCGGCCAAGTCCTCGCCCGCACCAACCGCCTGCTCACCGACCTCGACCCCGGCCTGTTCACCAGCTGCCTCTACGTCCAGCTCGACCTGGCACGCCACCGCGCCCGCCTGGCCACCGCCGGCCACCCGCCCCCACTCCTGCGCCACCCCGACCTACACGCCGAGATCCTTCCGCTGACGCCCGGGCTCCTGCTCGGCATTGACCCCGCCGCCGACTACCCGGAGACCGACATCCCCCTACCGCCCGGGGCCGTGCTCGCCCTGTACACCGATGGACTCGTCGAAACCCCCGGCATCGACATCGAGGACGCCACCGCCGACCTCGCCGCCCAGCTCGCACAGGCCCGGGACCAGACCCTGGACGCCCTCGCCGACACCCTCATCCACCACGCCCAACGGCCCGCCCCCCGCAACGACGACATGGCCCTGCTCCTCATCCGGCCTCAACAACACGGCCGCTGACACCAAAGGCCCGCCCGGCTCGGCGGGGCTCCTGTCTCCGCCCCGCCGACGCCGCCGGGCTCGGTGAAGCATGCCTCCCTTTCCGAGCCCACCGCCGATCGGAGCCGGTGGAAGGCGTTCTGCCAGAGGTGCGCGATCTGTTTGAGTCGGGCGAAGACGCCGAGCCGGATCCACTCGTTGCGGCGGTTGCGGATCGTGGTCGCCGAGCAGGTCGTGTCGGAGACCGCCTGGTAGGAGCAGCCGAACCGCAGGAGCTGGAGCAGCTTGTCGAACACGATCCGGTCGCTGATACGGCGGCGGTGGCAGCCCAGAGGGTGGGCCGGATCGACCGCAGGGCGCTTGGGCAGCAGTGCCGCGAATTGATCCCAGAGCGGGTCGGTCAGCCATGATGGAAGGACGGGCACATATCTCCCCAGTGGTCACAGAGCGTCGCAACTCCATGATCACCGGGACCTGTTCCCACCTTGTTGCCGGGGCTGCCCACGCCGCCTATCTGCGCGAGCTCTAAGACCGCGGCCGGGGAGCATGCGGGTGGCCGGGTGCGCATCAACGCGATCTGCCCGGGCGGCACCGACACCCCGCTGCTGCGGGCATCGATCGGTCGCGATGCCGAGGTCGGCGACCGGTGGGCAACGCGGCCGATGTCGACCGCGGACGACGTGGCCGCCGCTGCCCTGTGGTTGTGCTCGGATGCGGCACGTTCGGTGTCAGGCGTCGCGCTGGTCGTCGACCGCGGCGCGATGTTCGCCTGACGGTCGTAAACAGCTACCAGCTGGGGGACCCGTCGAGCCTTGCGCCGGATCACCCTCCGAGTTTTACTATCACTGTTAATTTATTGGCGCGAGGGGAATCTCGTGTGAGCGCCCCCTGGAGAGCGGAGCCGCACGGTGGCGACGGACGGGCTTACGGGAGATGGCGAGGGAGCTGCCTTTCCCCTCCGGTCCCCGCGCCACCGACCCGGCGTTCATGGACGAGGTGCGGACCATCACCAGCGGTACCGCGAGCGGCTCGGTGGCGGCGGCGAGCTCCTCGCCCGCGCGATCCTCGTGCTGTGCCATCCGGGCCGGCGGCCGTAAGCCAACCGCGCTGATCCTCACCGCTGACGCGCGCACCGATGGGTCGCGGCTTCCCTCCGGGCGAGGCGGCGACCCATCGGTCTTCCCAGCTCAGCGGTAGTTGCTCGCGGCTACTCGTACTCGACCGTCACGGACGGCGTGTCTGGCACCCCCTGGCAGGTGAGGACGTAGCCCTCGGTGACCTCTTCCTCCGTCAGCGCGTCGTTGACGCGCATGGTTACCGTGCCCTCGGTCAGCTTGGCCGTACAGGTCGCGCAGTTGCCCGCCTCGCAGGAGAAAGGCGGGGCGAGCCCGGCGCGCCTTGCGCTCTGTAGCAGCGTCTCGTTCGCTTGCCGCGGCACCGACACCCGCTTGTTGCCGAGCAGGATGGTGATCGTCCCCTCCGTGGCCGCCGGAGGTTTGGTTGGGGTCGGGGCCTGACGCGGCGGGGGCGGTGGCGGGACCTGCCCCCCGCCGAATCGCTCGCTGAAGATACGTCCCGACCCCTGCAGCGCCGACTCCACGAGCTCCATGAAGGGCTCGGGTCCACACACATACGCGTCCGCCTCCATGTCGGCGCCCACGAACTCCTTGATGTCCGCCGCGTTCAGGAAGCCCCGCTCGTCATCGAGATGGCGCACGACCGTCAGGCGCCCCGGATGGCGCTCCGCCAGTTCGGCCATGCCCTCGTAGAAAATCGCCGAGGGCCTGTCGCGGTCGGCGCACAGCAGCCGGACCCGGCGGTCGGTGCCGGTGAGCGCGCTCTTGGCGAGGGAGAGGACCGGCGTGATACCGCTGCCTCCGCAGAAGCCGAGGAGCGGCGTGTCGGCGAGGGCCGGACGCAGGCAGAACTGACCGCGCGGCTCGGTCAGTTCGAGTTCATCGCCCTCCATCACGTGGTCGTGCAGCCAGTTCGAGACCTTGCCGCCGGGGACCCGCTTGACGGTCGTCATCAGCTCGTCGTCGGTCTCCGGGGCGCTCGACATCGAATAGGACCGCAGCAGGTGCCGGCCGTCCACGCGGACCCGGAAGATGCAGAACTGCCCGGCTCGGTACGACAGCGGCCCTCCGTGCGGGGCGAGCACGAACGTACGGGTGTCGGCGGTCTCCTGGGTGATCCGCGTGACGGTCGCACGCCGGAACAGCGGGAAGGGGGTCGGCATTGCGGCCTCTTTCTGGTGTGAAGTTCGTTCGTCGGACGCGAGATGGGACCTTCTCTGCAGGGCGACGGAGTTCCCCTTCTGAGGAGGAACGTTGCGAAGGCCGGCGGCCGGTGTGATCATCTTGCTGATCAAGGTCGGCGCCTTCACCGACGTGGGGTTCAGTAAGATGTCCGAGTACGTCGACGCCGCGAAGGCGTTCGCCTCCTGAGCAGATCGCCCTCGTCGGTGTGGAAAACTTCTGAGATGGCCTCCCCCAAAAAGTCGACTGGTCGGCAGCGGCTGCCCACCGACGAGCGCCGCGCCCAGCTCGTCGACATCGCTAGCCGGCTGTTCCGTGAGCACGGCTACCACCACGTCGGTATGCGGGACATCGCGGATGCCGCAAACGTCAAATCTGCTTCTCTTTACCACCATTTCCGGTCGAAGACCGATCTGCTCCAGGCCATCGTCGAGTCGGTCTCCGAGGACTTCATCGCGTCGCAGGAGCCGTTCGCCCGAGCAGCTCGGGACGAGGAGCAATGCAGTGGCGAGTTCCTGGCGGTCCTCCTGCGCAGGCAGATCATCTACCTCTGCGAGCACGCCGACGCTTTGTGGGTGGCCGATCGGGAGATCAACTCGCTGCCGCCTGACGTCATCGCGCATGTCCAACGCTCGCGGCGTCACTACCAGCGGACGATCGCTGCGCTGATCGCTGACGGAATCCGAAGCGGCGAATTGCGGTCCAGCGCGCCGGACCTCGTCGCGCTCGCGGCACTGGACATGGTGAACGGCGTGAGCCGTTGGTACAGGCCGGGACGTGGCCGCTCCGTCGAGCAGGTGGCCGACGACTACGTCGCCTTGATCATCAAGGACCTGCTCGGTGGCTGACTTGAGCCGGGGGGACGACGGCACGGTCAGATGAGTGACATGCCGCCGTCGATCACCAGCATGCTGCCCGTGATCCAAGAACTGCTCCGGGTGGAGAGGAACAGGGCGGCGGCTGCTACGTCCGAGGGCTCTCCGATCCGGCCGAGTGGTGTCTTCGAGCGCACCTCGGCCTCGTGTTCCTCCCAGAGAACGCGCGCCATGTCCGTGCGAACGATTCCCGGAGCAATGCTGTTGACGCGGACGCGCGGCGCCAACTCGACGGCAAGTTGCCGGGTGAGATGCAGAAGCGCAGCCTTGGTGGCGTTGTAGTAGCCCAGGCCAGGCTCCGTGACCAGGCCGCCGATCGACGCGACGTTCACGACGACGCCCTCGCGCGCACGACCGAGTCCGGCCGCCACGGCCGCCTGAGTCCAGAGTAGCGGAGCGGCTTGGTTCGCCTCCGCAGTCACCGCGAGCTGTTCGGCCGAGATCTCGAGCAAGGACCCGAAGTGCGGGTTGACAGCTGCGTTGTTGACGAGAATGTCGATCCCCCCGAATCGCTCCACCGCGAGCCTCATGGCGTGCGCCGGAGCATCGGCGTCGCGGACACTCGCCGCATACCAGGTGGCCCGCTCGCCCAGCTCGGCCGCCGCCGCCCGCAACGACTCCTCGCGCCGGGAAACGATCACGACATTCGCTCCGGCAGCTACGTAATGCGCCGCAATCGCGTGACCGATTCCCCGGGAACCGCCGGTCACGACGGCAGTACGACCTTCGAGTGACTCGATCACGCCTGCTCCTGCGAGAGATGTCCTGGACGGCACGGCACCCCACACCATAACCTAACGACGGATAGGTTAGTAAGCCGCTACTACAGCGCGAGGACGGAATGGATCTCACGCCGTCAGCCCGCAGCGCAGAGCTGCGCCGTCAGTTGATCGAGTTCATGGACCAATGGGTGTACCCGGCGGAGGCCACCTTCGACGACCAATGGCGGGAGACCGGTAAGTACCCGTCCGTCATGGAGGAGCTCAAGACGCGGGCGCGGTCCGCCGGTCTCTGGAACCTGTTCCACCCCCATCCGGACGAGGGAGCGGGCCTCACCAACCTTGATTACGCACCCCTGGCCGAGATCATGGGCCGATCGCTGATCGCTCCCGAAGCATTGAACTGCAGCGCGCCGGACACCGGGAACATGGAACTGCTATCCATGTTCGGCACGCCGGAGCAGAAGGCCCGTTGGCTACGGCCGCTTCTCGACGGGACAGTCCGCTCGGCTTTCGCCATGACCGAGCCCGACGTTGCATCGAGTGACGCGACGAACATCGCCACCCGCATTACCCGAGCCGGCGACGAGTACGTCGTGCATGGCCGGAAGTGGTGGGTGACAGGCGCTGGCCACCCCGCCTGCGCGTTCTTCATCGTCATGGGCAAGACCGATCCGAGCGCCGCGCGGCACCGGCAGCAATCGCAGATCATCGTGCCGGCCGATGCCAAGGGTGTGCGAATCGTCAGGCCGCTGCCGCTGTTGGGATACTGGGCACCGGAGACCCATTGCGAGGTCGAATTCGACGACGTTCGCGTACCGGCCGCGAACCTGATCGGGGCGCCGGGTGACGGCTTCGCCATCAGTCAGGCGCGGCTCGGGCCGGGGCGGATCCACCACTGCATGCGATCCGTCGGCGCGGCAGAGCGAGCTCTGGAACTGCTGTGCCGCCGGGCGCTCGCTCGGGAGACATTCGGTAAGCCCCTCGCCGCGCGCGCGAACATCAGAGACTGGATCGCTGAGGCCAGGCTGGAGATCGACATGCTGCGGCTCCTCGCCCTGCGCGCCGCCTGGCTGATGGACACGATCGGGAACAAAGCCGCGGCCGTAGAGATCTCCGAGATCAAGATTGCCGCGCCGATGATCGCCGGCCGAATCATCGACCGGGCCATGCAGGTGCACGAGGCTGCCGGAATGAGCGATGACCATCCGCTCGCCCGGCACTATGCGGTGCAGCGGGCACTGCGGTTCGCGGACGGGCCGGACGAGGTGCACAAGATGGCTCTGGCGCGCGGCGAACTGCGCAAGTATGCGACGGTGACCTGATCGTGGCGGTGCTCGGTTCGCGGGTCGGCTCGCCGGAATGGAGCCGACGTCTCGCAGCCTGGATGAGACGACAAGGGTGCGCTGGCTCGGCCCCTACCAACATTCGGTCGATCAACGGAGGCACGCAGAATCTCCTGATCCGGTTCGTGTTCGGCGAGTCCGAGTACGTACTGCGCCAGCCGCCGCGGTCGGTTGCAGGTGGGCCGGAAATGATCGCACGGGAAGCTCGAGTCCTCGGGGCGCTAGCCCGGACGGACGTGCCGCACGCTACGCTCGTGGGAGCCGAGACCGAACCCCATGTGCTCGGCGAGCCCTTCTTGGTGACGGCCTTCGTCACCGGCTTCAACGCCGTCGACGAACTTCCGGTGCCTGTCCGTGGCAGCCCGGCGGCGCAGCGCGAAATCGCATTCGCGGCCGCGGAGACCGTGGCAGGTCTCGCGAGAGTG
This sequence comes from Streptomyces sp. NPDC001292, assembly GCF_042896465.1. Lineage (NCBI taxonomy): Bacteria > Bacillati > Actinomycetota > Actinomycetes > Kitasatosporales > Streptomycetaceae > Streptomyces > Streptomyces sp. NPDC001292. The sequence goes on along the minus strand of NZ_JBIAXG010000023.1, from coordinate 37,716 downwards.
GATCCGGCCGCCGTAGGTCTGTCCGATTTCGGCAGACGTGCCGACTGGGCGCAGCGCCAGGTCGCTCGCTGGACACGCACGCTGGACGGCTACCGGGCAATCGCCGGATACCGGGCAGATTCGCTGACCGCCGCGTCCGCCGTTCACATGAGGCTCACGCGATGCTACCCGCGCGAGCAGCGGTTCGGGTTGCTGCACGGCGATCTGCACTTCGGCAACATGCTCGTCAGACCCGATGGACGCCGAATTGCCGCGATCGTCGACTGGGAACTCGCCACGCTCGGCGACGTGCGCCTCGACCTCGCGCATCTTGTCGTCACCTGGCCTGGGACGCTGACCTCCTGGGCGTCGGCAGATGGTTGGACCTGTACGGACAGCATTGACGCCGTTGATCGCTACGCTGAACTAGCCCCTCGGGGGCTCGAGGACTTCGCGTGGTTTCGATGCCTGGCCGCCTATCGGATGGCGGTGCTGCTGGAAGGCAGCTTGGTACGCAGCCTCAATGGAAGTGGTGACCCGAGTACCGGGCGGCGCCTGCACGCAATCGCCGAAGAACTGCTCGACCGCGCTCTCGAACTCCCCTCGTGACAGCAGCGCCTGATGGGTGCATCATGTCTCGAGACGCCAACTGGTACGTACAAGTGAGTCTCTCGACGACCTGATGGCGGATGGCCCCAAGGCGTCGTCCGGCGGTCGCTGCTTCGTGACCCCGGCCACCATCGAACTCGAACCAGCGCCGACAGCTGCCGTATCAACGGTCGGTCTGCCGGCCGGACCAGAAGGGCAATGGTGTGCAGAATGAGTGCGCGACCAACCGCCGACACTGACGACCCGCGCGTCGAACTGACCACCCATGTTCGTCGACATCCTCGCCCTCTTCGTCCTGGGGCTCGGCAGCGGCGCGAACGTCACGACGAGGTCCGGGTGGCGTGCCTGCCATCCGACACCGTGGTGTCCGAAGCCCAAAGCCCCCTGAGGCAGAGAAGCGCATCGACGTGAGTACCGGTTCCTTCAACGGCAAGGTGGTGCTCGTAACAGGTGGCGGCAGCGGTATCGGCCAGGCTGCCGCCCGGCAGTTCGCTGCCGCGGGTGGGGTTGTCCTCGTCGCGGATGTGGACGATGCGGGTGGGAGATCCACCGTCGAGAGCATCCGCTCCGCCGGTGGGTCCGCCGAGTACCAGTGTGCCGATGTCTCGGACGAAGTACAGGTGGAGGCGCTGGTGGCCCGGGCGGTCGACCAGTTCGGCGGTTTGCATTGTGCGTTCAACAACGCTGGTATCAGCATGCCCCGTACACCCCTCGCGCAGATGAGCGTGTCGGACTGGGACCGGCTCGTCCGGGTCAACCTCACCAGCGTCTTTCTGTGCATGCGCGCCGAGTTGCGGCACATGACCGCACACGACGGGGGCGTCATCGTCAACACGGCTTCGACGGCCGGCCTGCGGCCGCCACCGGGGGTGGGTGCATACGCGGCGTCCAAGCATGGCGTCGTCGGTCTCACTAAGACCGCGGCCGGGGAGCATGCGGGTGGCCGGGTGCGCATCAACGCGATCTGCCCGGGCGGCACCGACACCCCGCTGCTGCGGGCATCGATCGGTCGCGATGCCGAGGTCGGCGACCGGTGGGCAACGCGGCCGATGTCGACCGCGGACGACGTGGCCGCCGCTGCCCTGTGGTTGTGCTCGGATGCGGCACGTTCGGTGTCAGGCGTCGCGCTGGTCGTCGACCGCGGCGCGATGTTCGCCTGACGGTCGTAAACAGCTACCAGCTGGTGGACCCGTCGAGCCTTGCGCCGGATCACCCTCTGAGTTTTACTATCACTGTTAATTTATTGGCGCGGCAGTGAGCGACAGACTGCGCGGACCGCAGTGGCGACCGGCCGTGTCACGGGCCGCCGAGCGCGAGGAGAGCCAGTACATGAGGACGGACAAGAACGGCGGCCGGGAGATCCGGCTGCTGATGCAGGGCAAGAAGGCCGACACGTTCGAGAAGATTCAGCGGGCCCTCGATCCGGAGATGTTCGAATGGACCGAGGAGTTCAACTTCGGAACGGTATGGACCCGCCCTGGCCTGGACTTCGACACCCGGATCCTGATCGCCATCACGGCGCTCGCCGTGCAGAACGGCCCCATCCGCAACTACCTGCACGGAGCAATCCAGGCCGGCATCGACCCGAAGCGGGTCCACGAGGCGCTCGTGATGCTCACGCCCTACGCCGGATTCTCCACGGCGATGGACGCGCTGCAGGTCTGGGGTGATGTCGTGCGCTCGGAGCGGCGGCGAGGAACAGTCGTGGACTGCCCGGTGACGGACATCGACATCGAGTACAAGAAGCCCACCTGACCGAGCTGGAGCCACATGCGAATCGGAAACCTCGGCGGCCGCGCCGTTCTCGTTCGAGGGGATGGGGCGATCGACATCGCGACGAGCTCGAACGGGGCGTTCGGGCCCGACCCGCAGCAAATCTACGAGAGCTGGCCGGAATTCCGCCTGTGGGCGCCACGGGCGAAGGGGGTTTTGGCGCCCGTCGACCCTGAACGCCTCGGCCCACCGGTGCCGCGACCGCGGCAGATCTTCGCCATCGGCTTCAACTACCTGGATCACTCGGGCGAGGCCGGTGCCGAGGTGCCGCGGCATCCGACGGTGTTCACGAAGTTCTCCTCGTCCCTCACAGGGCCGCACGCGACCGTCGCCCTGTCCTCCGGCATGCTGGCCGACTGGGAGGCCGAGCTCGTCGTCGTGATCGGCACTGGCGGCCGCAACATCCCGGTGCAGTCGGCGTGGGAGCACGTCGCCGGGCTCACGGTGGGACAGGACCTGTCGGACCGCAGGTTGCAGATGCGCAAGCCGGCGCCACCGCAGTACTCGCTCGGCAAGTCGTGGCCGGGATTCGGTCCGATCGGCCCGTACGTTGTGACGCCCGACGAGCTCGCCGACCCTGACGATCTCGCGATCGAGTGCCTACTCGGCGAGGAACGGGTCCAGGCGAGCCGGACGAGCAAGTTGCTGTTCCCGGTGCCCGAGCTGGTCGCGCGGCTCTCGCAGACGCTGACGCTGTTCGGTGGAGACCTCATCTTCACCGGCACGCCCTCCGGGGTGGGTGCGTTCCGCACGCCGCGCCGGTGGCTACGGCCGGGTGACGTGCTGACCTCCACGGTCGAAGGCGTCGGCGCGATCGTCACCGCGTTCATCTCCGAGGACCGCGAGGCCGGTTCGCGCGAGCGACGGGTCGCCGGGAAAGCCTCTGCCTCTGGCACGGAGCGGGAGTGACAGCCATGTCGGACGACACGGTCGACCAGGCCCTCACGAGGCTGCCGCGTTCCGGGCCGGTGCGTGCTCCCAACCACCGCGTGTTCGCACGTCGCACGAGCCAGGACACGGACGGCGACGTCAGCCGCGTCCTCGGAAAGCTGGAAGCGACCGGCCAGAACTATACGGTCCTCCAGGTGCTCGCCAATGCGTCCGTCCTCTTCCGGCCATTTGTTCTCCTCTCAGACGCGCTGAACAACCATTCGGTGATCCCACCGAATGTCCGGGAGGCGGTGATCCTTCTGATGGCTGCGCGCGGCGAGGTGCAGTACGAATGGGCCGAACACGTGCCGATGGCCCGGGAGGCCGGTCTGACCGACTCCCAGATCGCCGCCCTGGCTGAGGGGTCGTCCCCGCCGTCGCACCTGTTCAGCGCCGCGCAACTGGGTGCGCTCGCCCTCACGGAGGAATTGTCACGCGGTGCGGGCGTCGCCGCCGACACCTGGCAGCGCGTCAGCGCCGAGTGGGGGGAAGCCGGCGCGCTCGAACTGATCGCCATCGTCGGCTGGTGGGGCGGGTTTGTCCAGACCATGCTCGACGCCTTGGGTCTCATCTATCCGGACGACGGTCGTCCGGGCCGGAGGCCGCGATCATGAGCGGCGCGATGCTGGCCGGGTTGTGCGTCATTGATATGACCACGGGAATCGCCGGACCGATGGCAACTCGCCTGATGGCCGAGTACGGCGCGGATGTGATCAAGGTCGAGCCCCCGGGCGGAGACCCGTTCCGAGACACATCTCTGTTCGCCACCGCCAATCGCGGCAAGCGCGGGATCACGCTCGACCTGCGCTCCGCGCCGGACCGGGCCCGCCTGGACGACCTCCTCGCAAATGCGGATGTCCTGGTACACGGACTGCGTCCGGGCAAGGCGACCGAACTCGGTCTGGACGACGAGACGCTCACGACCCGCTTCCCGCGCCTTGTCGTCTCAGCCGTACTCGGTTACCCGGCTCTGCACCCCGATGCCGACCGGCCGGGCTACGACATCCTCGTCCAGGCGCGGTCGGGCGCGATGGACGAGCTCATCGGAAACCGCGCCGGACCGATCTTCATGCGCCTGCCGCTTCCCAGTTGGATGACTACGCACCTCGTCACCGCCGGAGTGCTGGCCCGACTCGTCGCGCGTGATGCCAATGGCCGTGGCGGGTGTGCCCACACCAGCCTGCTCCAGGGCATGCTGGCGACTCTCATGCCGGTGTGGAACCGCGCCGAGCGGCCGAGTACCGCTCTCGCCGAGAAGATCCCGCTGACACGAGGCGGCGAGGGGATGCTCCGCTGCATGTTTCAGTGCGCCGACGGTGAGTGGATGCAGATCGCGACGCTGACGGGATACACCGAGCACCCGCTCGTCATCGAGACGATGCTCGAAGCGGGTCACGACTTCATCGCAGTGGACGGCTGGGCGCCGACCGATGAACAACTGGCGGTGTACCGGGACGTCTTCCGTCGTCGGCCGCGTGCCGAGTGGATCCGGGCCTTCGACGAGGGGGACGTGCCGGTCGGGGCGATCGAGCCGCTCGGCTCTGTGTTCTCGGACCCGCAGGCTATCGCGAACGGGTACGTCGTCGATGTCACCGACCCGGTGTGGGGCCGGGTCAGGCAGGCCGCTGCGCCTTTTCGGGTGGAACCGCCGGCGACGGTGCGCGGTCCGGCTCCGCGACTCGGTGAGCACGACGGAGTCGCGCTGGGCGAGTGGTCACCCCGGAGGCCGCAGGTGCTGAGTGGAAAGCCGGTCCGCCGGCCGCTCGAGGGGGTCCGCGTCCTGGATCTCGGGATGTATGTCGCGGGCCCGAGCGGGCCGTTGCTGCTCGCCGATCTCGGCGCCGATGTCATAAAGGTCGAGCCTGCCCGCGGCGGCGACCGGGTTCGGAACTTCGAGACCTTGTACGTAGGTGTGAACCGTGGGAAGCGCTCACTCGCCATCGACCTGACGGACGAGCGCAGCCGGCCCGTGTTGGAGCGGCTCATCAAGTCTGCGGACATCGTGCACCACAATCTTCGGCTGCGTGCGGCGAGCAAGCTCGGTCTCGACTACGAGACCGTGCACGCGATGAATCCGCGCGCGGTGCTCTGCCACGTGAGCGCGTACGGACACACCGGTGAGAAGAAGGACTGGCCCGGCTACGACCCTACGGCCTCGGCCGCGTCAGGATGGGCCCTCGAATCGGGCTCCCGCACCGGTCGGCCGGTCTGGTACCGCTTCGGAGTCTGGGACGTGCAGTCCGGGATGGCATCGGTGATGCCCGCCTTGATGGCTCTGTTGCGCCGTAACGTCACCGGAGAGGGGGCATTCGTCTCGGTGTCGATGCTCGGCATCGCGGCGCTCACCAACAGCTCGACCATGCTCCTGGAGAGCGGGCGCCTCGCCCCGTACCCGGCGATCGACGACGAGCAGACCGGCCTCGGCCCTGGCTACCGCATCTACCGGTTGGCCGGTGACGACTGGGTAGCGGTGTGCGCGTTCCGGGACGGTGATCGTGCCGCACTACGCCGCATCGCGCGGGTGGACACCGACGAACAATTGCCGGCCGCGCTCGCCGATCGGGACGCCGAGTGGTTCGTCAAGGAGCTGGATGACGCCGGCATTCCGGCCGAACGCGTCGTGCGCGATCACGAGCAGGAGTTCTTCGACGCCGAGGTTCGCAGGGGCGGGCTCGCGACGAGCTACCAGCACGTGCAGTACGGCCGGCTCGAGCAACCCGGAGCGTTGTGGGAGTTCTGCGACCTCGACCTTCAGCTCGATGTCCCGCCGGCCGTCGTCGGGCAGCACACCGTCGAGATCCTCGGTGAACTCGGCTATTCGCGCGAAGAGATCGACGAGTTGGCGGCCGCCGGCCTCGTACACCATTGGCCCGGGACGGCGATGGAGGAGACCACCGCGGACGAGCTGCCTCGGACCGAACCAGATGGAGGAGTGAGATGACCAGCGGCCCTTTGGCTCAAGACGATCGCGAAGCGATCGAACGCACCATCACCCTGTACAGCCATCTCGTCGACTTCGGACGCTACGACGAGTGGGGAGACCTGTTCACCGAGGATGCTGAAGCCGCGACGGTCGGTGGCATTCAGGTGTGGGGCGACGGGTCGCCCCAGCGCACTCCCCGCGGACGTCAGGCCATCGTGGACTTCGTGCGCGGCAACGTCGAACCGATGCGCGAGAAGGGCGTCCACCTGATGCACATGCCCGGCAAACCGGTCATCGAGCTGGACGGGGACAGCGCCCGCGCATGGTGGACCTACGTGGTCGTGGCGACAACGGCCGATTCGATCAGTGTCGCAGCGACCGGCCGATACCACACCGAGCTGGTCCGGGGCAGCGACGGTCGCTGGCGATTCCGCACGCGAACCTGCGTGGAGACCGGCGGACCCCTCCCCGACGGCGCGCTGCGCGAGCCGCCGAGCCGGTGACCGTCCCGATGCCGATCGCCAGTCCTGGGAGGCCATGGTGAGGTGGGTGACGCGATCGCACCTGCATCTCGACCGTGCCGCGACGCCGTGGCTCATCCGCCGGTTCATCGATCCCGACGCGTCGTTCGAGTTCGTGGGCTGGCACCCGCAGACCGAGCTGCCGGACGGTGCGATCCCGTTCGGAGTGCCCGGCGTGGAGCTCAGCGCGCACGACGAACACGGCACGACGTTCGAGAAGGTGATGCGCAAGTTCGACCTTGAGGACCGGGCGCTCTGCGAGATGGCGGCGATCGTGGCGGCGGGGGTGCGTTGGGCGCTGCGGATCGATCCTCCGGACGGGCAGCCGCCCGCTCATGCCGCGCTGGGCCGAGCCCTGGACGGGCTCGGTACCGCTCTGGGTGTGTTCAACAGCGACGAGGACATCATTCGCATCTCAACGCCGCTGTATGACTCGCTCTACGTCCTGTGCCAGATGGCGGTACTGAGCCGCGCGGAACAAAAGGCCGCTCCGCGCGATCCGGTCGGCCGCCGGGCGTACTGGCGCGCGCGTCTGATCGATCCCGCCTGGCGGATGACTCCACCAGAAAACTAGCACCGGTAGCATTAGTGGGCCGGCCAACGCCACGGCGCGCGTCGGCCTCGCGAGGAGCCTCGATGACAAACACGATCGATCAGGGTCTGTACGACGCCTGCCCGTACCCGTACTACGAGCAGCTGCGTTCCGAGCCAGTCCGCGAACAGCCGGGCATCGGCTACGTGGTCTCGCGGCACGAGGACGTCCTGATGGTGTTGCGGAACCCGGACACGTTCTCGGCCGCGTTCAACCCCGGGTTCGGCTCGTCCCGGCTGACCCTGAACGAGCGGCCGCCGTCGGTCGACAAGATCATGGCGGAGGGCTATCCGGAGTGTCCGGCTCTCGCACACACCGACGGAGAGACCCACAAACGTCATCGCGGCTTCGTCAACCGCGCGTTTACGCCTCGCCAGGTGGCCAAGGTCGAGCCGATGATCCGCTCGGTCGCGAACGACCTCATCGATCATTTCATCGACCGCGGGCGGGCGGAGATGCTGAGCGAGTTCAGCGGCCCGCTTCCGCTCACCATGATCAGCGACGCGCTCGGTCTGCCCCGCGAAGACCTCTCGTTGTTCAAGGAATGGACCGAGGCGCTACAGGGCATCCGGGCGCGCGTGGTGCCCGAGGCCGAGTTCATCGGGCGGGCGCACAAGTGGGTCGCGTTTCAGCGCTACTTCGGCGCGGTCGTCGAAGACCGCCTCGCCAACCCCCGCGACGACCTCGCCTCGGCGATCCTGCGGGCCGGCAACGCCGGTGAGACCCCGCTCGAGTCCGGCGAACTGATGAACATCTTCGTTCAACTGATCCTGGGTGGGAACGAGACGGCCGCCAGTACCTTCAACTCGGGGATGCTCACCCTGGCCCGCGACGCCGGGGTCCAGGAACGGCTTCGCAATGACCCCGCACTGATCCCGGATTTCGTCGAGGAGGTGCTGCGCCGGGACTCGCCGGTGCTCGGCATCCCGCGGATAGCGACGAGGGACACCCGCATCGGCGAGGTCGACATCCCAGCAGGATCGCGTCTGCTCGTGCTGTTCGGCTCCGCCAATCGCGACGACTCGGTCTTCCCCCACTCCGACGACTTCGAGCTCGAGCGGGAGAATGTCCGCTCGCATCTTGCCTTCGGCATCGGGATCCACTTCTGCGTGGGCGCCCCGCTGGCACGCGCCGAACTGCGCATCGGGTTCGAGCAGTTGCTGTCCCGACTCGGCCCCTTCAGCCTGGCGCCCGGGTTCGAACCCAACTACATCGGCGGCCCGCTGGGCCATCGTCTCGAGCGCTTGGATCTGCAGTTCACGCCCGGCGGGCACTGACAAGTCACGCACGACCGTAGGCAAAGAAGGGAAGGACGCCATGGCTCCTCCGCTGAAATTCGCGCACGTCGTCTACCGCACCAACGACCTACCGCGGCTGCGGCACTGGTACCAGACAATGCTTGATGCGTCCGTCGCCTTCGAGAACGACTTCATCTGCTTCCTGACCTATGACGACGAGCATCACCGTGTCGCCATCGTCAGCGACCGGAAGTTCGTACCACCGGGTCGGCCGCGCGCCGTCGACCACGTTGCGTACACCCGGCGTGACCTGCGCGATCTGATCGACACGCACGACCGGCTCAAGGCGGTGGGTATCGAGCCGTACTGGACGGTCAACCACGGACCCACGACGTCCTTCTACTACCGGGACCCGGATGGGAACGGCGTCGAGTTCCAGGTCGACAACTACGCACGGATCGAGGAGCTGAACCAGTTCTTCCGCTCGCAGTACTTCGAGGACAACCCGATCGGCATCGACGTCGACGTCGACGACCTGCGCGCCCGGCTCAACGCCGGCGAGCCGGTCGAGTCGCTCCTGTTGCGGGCCGACGTGGCAGCCGCGACCAAGTGAGACAGCGGGGGCAGCGCCACACGTGAGGACAACCCGATCGGCATGGACGTCAACGACCTGCGCGTCCGGCTCTACGGGGCGCCGACGTCGACGCGGAGCTGTTCCCGCTCGATGACGAGGCCTACAGCGTCGTCGGCGATAGAGCGGTGCCGACGGGCAAGGAAGAGGTCGCGGGCCTGGGTGTGAGCGAGTGTCCGGAACACGCGTTGCGGACCGTTCCGTAATCCAGCGCGCCGACGAGGCGGATCGGCGGCAGGCCACCGAGGAGTTGTCATGGGTATCGAACTACTGCTGGACATGGCCGTGGACGGCTACGGGGAACGCATCGCGATCGGATCGCACGACAACGGCTCGAGCTACGTCGACCTTGCGGCGCTGAGCCGAGGCGCGGCGACCATTGCAACCGAGCACGGTGCCACCCACATGGCAACCGTCGCTGTCATGGGGCCGCTCCTGCCGATCGTCCTGTTCGGCAGTTCGTACGCCGGCGTGCCGGCCGTACCACTGAACTATCGACTCTCGACTCCGGCGCTGGACGAACTGCTTGCCACGCTCGAGCAGCCGCTCGTCATCGCAGACGCGGACTTCGCCGAGGCGCTGCGACGGCCCGGGCGCAGTCTGCTCACCACCGAGGAGTTCTTGGCGAAGGCACTGGCGGCGGAACCGGCCGATCCGGCCGACACGACCGACGACGATCCGGCCGTCCTGCTGTTCACCAGCGGTACGACGAGCAGGCCGAAGTGCGTCGTCCTGACGCATTCCAATCTCGTCTCTTATGTTCTGGGCACGGTGGAGTTCGCCGGCGCAGGCATCGACGAGAGCCAGCTGGTGACCGTGCCGCCGTACCACATAGCGGGTGTCGCGTCGGCGCTCACCAGTACCTACAGCGGTCGCCGGGTCGTCCATCTCCCGCAGTTCTCGCCGGCTGGTTGGCTGACCACCGTGCGGCGCGAATCCGTCACCTCAGCCATGGTCGTCCCGACGATGCTCGCCCGAATCGTGGACCACCTGGACGGCAAGCGTGCCGACGCGCCCAGCCTGCGGGCCCTCGCCTACGGCGGGGCGCGGATGCCCGCCCCCGTTCTGGAACGCGCACTCCATGCCTTTCCCGAGGTGGATTTCACGAACGCGTACGGATTGACCGAGACATCGTCAACCATCGCCGTCCTCGGCCCCGAGGATCACCGCCGGGCGATCGTGTCGAGCGAGCCCCGGATGCGTGCACGACTGGGCAGCGCGGGCCGTGCGGTGGCGGGCGTGGAGATCGGCATCCGCGATGCCGACGGAAGCCTGTTGGCGGCCGGGGCGGTGGGGGAGATCGTGGTTCGTGGTCCGCAGGTGTCCGGAGCCTACGTCGGGCTCGGGAGCGTCCTCGATGCCGACGGCTGGTTCGCCACCCGCGATCGGGGATGGCTCGACGAGGACGGCTATCTCTACGTCGACGGCCGGAGCGACGATGTCATCATCCGCGGCGGCGAGAACATCGCGCCTGCCGAGGTTGAAGACGCCTTGGTGCGGATGGCGGGCGTACAGGACTGCGCTGTATTCGGCCTGCCCGACGACGAGTGGGGTGAGCGGCTGGCAGCGGCTGTCGTCGCCGAACCGGGGCAGGAGCCCACGACGGACGAGGTGAGGTCCTACATGCGCAGTCGGTTGCGTGGCTCGCGGACCCCCGACGATGTCTTCATCGTCGACGCGCTGCCGTACAGCGCCACTGGCAAACTGTTGCGCCGCCGACTCGTCGCGACCTTCGCCCGGGCGGAGTGATCGCAGTCCGCTCTCCTGCACATCGGCCGGCCCGCTGCGTCGGCCGGCTGCGCTGGGACGCTTCCTAGACGATCAGGTCGAGCGGGCGCCGATGTCGAGTGGACGTCGATCTGGTGAGGTGGCGCCCTGTCATCGGGGACTACTACGAGCCGGGCCCGTTTCCCGACGACATCGTGGCGAGATGCCTCTCTCGAAGCAGGAAGATCTTGGTCGGTCTCCCGCTTCTACCAGGGGCCCCGTTCCCGTGTCTGTGCCTCCAGCGAAATCCGCAGGTTGACGCCCACCGCAAGCCGCTAACTACGCGGCATTGCCTGATCACCGGCATCCTTGACCAGAAGGCCGCCCCAGCGAGGAACTCGCAGCGCTGTACGCCCAGCGCTGGGAGATCGAGAGGTTCCTCCAGGGCATTGAGTCGTTTCCGCGGTGAACCGGTCACGGCCTGTCAGGCCGAGGGCACGGACTTCGCGGGCGGTCGTTCGATGAGTTGCGCGTGACGATCCCTGGACTGGATCACCCCGTCTCCCGAGACGTACTGGCGCAAGATCACCTCATCGGCTGCGGGCCTGTCCAACGACCGAGACCAGGCCGCCGCCATGATTTGCGTCGCCATCGCACCGAGATCCAGCAAAGCCTGGTGTCGATGTGTGCGGCGGCCGAGATCCACCTGGGCTATCGCGTCCGTGCCGGCGACACGAACGGTGTCGATTAGAGCGGCCAGCTCGACGGCGTAGCCGGTGGGCACCGGCAACGACTCGAACAGCGGACGACGGATCGCCCACTCGCCCGCGAGAGGCTGCACCACACCCGCGAGCTCCGGATACAGCAGGGCGATCAGCGGTCGTGCCACCAGTTCGGTGACGCGTCCTCCTTCGTACGCCGCGACCGTATTGCCTGAGCGGTAGGGACGCTCGTAGAAGCCTTTGACCATAGACACAGCGGGTTCTGTCAGCAGCGGACCAAGCAGGCCGGACACGAAATGGGTGTCCCAGTCCACGAGGTCGGCGTCCATGAAGACGAGCAGATCTCCCTTGGTGACGAACGTCGACTTCCACATCGCCTCGCCCTTGCCTGGGTGGGTACCGAGGTCCGGACGGATATCGCAGCAACGATGCACGATCGCCCCGGCGTCAGTTGCCACGGCATAGGTGTCGTCATCCGAGTCGGAGTCGATCACGATGACCTCGTCGAGCAACGCGACTGTACCCACCAGCGTCTCGCGCACCCGTGAGACGACTTGGCCCACCGTGGCCGCCTCATTGTGGGCCGGGACCACAAGACTCACCGACTGCCCGGTCGCCTTCTTGGCAGCAACGAGCTCCGCAACCGTCCATTCCTGCCAGTGGTGGGTGCGACCAGCGAACCAGTCCTCCGTCTCCCGACGACCATTCCCGCGAGTAAGTGATCCGAGGTGAGTACCCTGCTCGCATGAACTCACCAAACCCGACCGATCGGTCAACCACGCAGACGCACAGTTAGGAAGCTTCACCGGCGTGCGCTCCCTGACCGTTCAAATCTCCGGCGTCCTGCTTTCGTTGAGTGTCCGGATGAGGCAGTGAGCTGACGGATAAGCAATGGGCGGTGTTGGAACCGCTGTTGCCTGCGGGGAAGAAGCCGGGGCGGCCGCCGATGTGGACGCGGCGGCAGTTGATCGACGGCATCCGGTTTCGGGTGCGTACCGGGCGGGACCTGCCCGCCGAGTACGGCCCGAGGGGGCGGGTGTACGACCTGTTCCGCCGCTGGCAGCGGGACGGCACCTGGCAGCGGATCTTCACCGCGCTGCAGGCCCGGGGCAGATGCCAACCACCTGATCACCTGGGACATCAGCGTGGACTCCACGGTGTACCGGGCGCACCAGCACGCCGCCGGGGCGCGGGAAAGGGGGAGCTGCAAAAGGAGCCGTCTGGCGGCGTCCAGGCGGAGCCGGCCGACCACGGGCTCGGCCGCTCGCGCGGCGGGCTGACCACCAAGCTGCACCCGGCTGTCGAAGAGGGGCAGAAGCCCATGTCCCTCGTGATCGCGGCAGGGAAGCGGGGTCCTCCACCGGGATGACACTCAGCACCGGGCCTGCGGGTCATCGACAGCATCGGCCAGCGACACGACGCAAAGCAGTTGCCGATGACGACGCTCGTTACGCCGTGCCAACCCGAGATCGTGCAGTACGGGTCCCAAGACACCTGGGCGTCGTAGTGGGTGTGGGCGTCGACGACGCCCGGTGCGACGATCAGGCCGTCCGCGTCGATCACTTCTCCGCGGTCGACGAGCGCAGCCTGTCAATCGTGGCGATCTTCTCGTTCCTGATGCCGATGTCTCCCTCGAACTTCGGCAACCCGATGCCGTCGCGACGGTGCCGCCGCGAAGGATCGTGTCGAATTCGCCATGTGAACCTCCCGCTCCAGAGGGTTCTGCAGGTGACCAAAGGTTAGGCCTGTAGATACAAGCTGCCAAGATGTCGGCTAAAATTTGGGATTTTCAAGAAGGGGAGAAACGGTTGCTTGTCCGTACAAGGTCTGTCAGGGGAACTGCGTGTCAGCCATCTGTCCACTGACCGAACGCCAGCGGGCCGAAGGAGTCAGTTCAACGGAAGCTGGTCGCTACGTTGGGATCGCCCCCTCGTAGCGGGCCACCCGGGGGTTGGCACATACCGCACGGGACAGGGACACCACACCACCGGCCTCCACCTTCATCGGCAGGACCGACGAGGCTCGGCGCCCAGTTCCGTCCAGGCTCGAAGCACGCCGAGCGGATCGGTCAGCGCCGCACCGACATTGTCGATGGGTAATTGCTGAGGGCGGGGCCCGGCGTGCCGGCAGTCTGGGGGGTGTCGGGCACGGTTGGGCTCCTTGCTCAGCGGCCCGCACCCTCGGGTCAGCCGGGATGCGGGGCCGGATGACTGTGCAGCAGTGTGGGGGTGCGGGTCAGCGTGCCCTGGTGCGCCGGACCCAAGTGCTGCGGCGGGCCGTGAGCCAGAAGCACGTGTACAGGAGGGTCAGGGTCGTGGTGAGGGCCGCTTACGCATGTAGACGGGTTTCCGACCGCAGGTCGGGCGCCCTGGCGGCCGCAACGACAGACGCGCGCGGCGGGCTGGTCAGGTACCCGCGCACCACCCGCCTGGCACGGGCGGCCGGTGGGCGGGGACTCGCAGCCTGGTCAGCGTGTGCGCGGAGGACGGCGTCGGTCGGTGGGCGTACGAGGAGGCTTGTGCCTTCTGCCCCGACGGCACCCCATTCCACGCCCTCGGCAGGTAATCCCCTGGCAGGCCGCGAGCGTCCGAACCGGCACTGCACAGTGTGCAAGGCCAGCGGTGAAGGCTCGTGTGGGATGCTTCCGGCGACTCCCCCGCCGCCCTCGCCGCGCCCGTCGCCCCGGCCGGGCGGGTAGCCCGGCGGGCATCGGGAGGAGGACGTGGTCGTCGTGGTGTCGCGGCGCGGAGCGCCGTTGTGGCGGGTGCCGCGGGAGATCGAGACAGCACTCGCGCACGGCCCGCCGTCCCCGGCCCCCAACAAGTGATGGTACGGAGTTCCTTTACTTGCGGCACTGAGTGCCATAGCCTGTGCCGTGCACGGTGGCAGCGCGACCGCACACACGGGCGCACGGCTGCCCCGCACGCGGAATTTCCGGCCCAGCGCAGGGAGTTGACCAGCGTGTACCACCACTCAGGAAACGCCGCTCATCCGGCGGGCAGCTCCGCGACCGGCCTCCTCGAGCCCGCAAGCCACGAGCCGGAGGCCCTGTACTTCCAGCGCTGCACCTGGTGCGGAACGGCCATGTACCAGCGGGTGCTGTGTCCGGCCTGCCGAGGCAGCGACCTGCGGCCCGAGCGCAGCGACGGCACCGGCACCGTCCGGCGCTCCACCGTCGTGCACCGCTACACCCCCGCCGCGCGCAATGTGTCGCTGATAGAGATGGACGAGGGGTTCGTCGTCCGGGGCCGGGTCATGGGCGCGCTCATCGGCATCCACGGCAGCCGGGTGCGGCTGTCTACCGCGCGGGACCCGGTACGGGGCGAGCCCGTCTTCAAGTTGCTGCACGAGTACCGCGCGTGAGGTTGCCGACCGTCCGTGTGCGGCGGTGAGTCAGGACAGCAACGACCTGTCCGGCAGGACGCGGGCCTCGAGCGGTTCCCGGGCTCCGGCCTGCTCCTCGCGGGGCCGAGGGCCAGCGCCAGGAAGGTAAGCACCACGCACACGGCGTAGACACTGCTGGACCATGCAAGCAGTTCAGGGTACGGACTGGTGTGCGCGGGCCCGCCCTCCCCGCGGATCAGACGCGGCACGAGCCGGAAGACGGTGACCAGCGCCCACATGACGAGGGTGACGCGGCTGAGCCGGCGCCGCCGGCCGGGGCTATGGGCCAGCCAGATCATCGGGCACGCACCAGACCCAGTGGTGGCTCCAAGAGATGCGACACACCAGCAGCCGGTACAGTTCCACGGTCACCAGAACGCAGCGGGTCGGTGGTCAGCGGACGGGCACACGTCGGAGTGAGCAGGCACGCGCATGACGGGCACGTATGCATGCCATGGGTGAGCACTCGCGCTCAGACGGCCGCCCCGTCGCTGGCGGGCCGTCCTCAGGCTGCCTGATGGCCCCTCAGTATCCCCGCGAGCTGCGCCCCTGCCATCGCCCCCCGGCAGTAAGGCGGGCGCAGGTCCCGATGATCAGGGAGTTGCGACGCTCTGTGATCACTGAGGAGACCTGTGCCCCTTCTGTCCTCATGGCTGGCCGAACCGCTCTGGGACCAATTCGCGGCGCTGTTGTCTGCGCGACCTCTTAGGTCGGCATCAGCCCTGACAGTGTCCAGGGACTCATGATGTCCAGGAGCCGGTGCCGTCGGCCGCCACGTCGTCCACCCTGATCAAGTGCAGGGAGGTACTGGACCAGTCCCCGACCGGCAGTTCGGGCGTGATCCCGTACCCGGTCAGTACGGACGCATGATGCACGGCGCCGGTAGCGGCGTCCCGGTAGCGCGCGGCGGGATCCAGGCCGGCGAGCCTGAGGACGGGGCGCGGCGTGCCGTGGCGGGGTGCCCGCTGCCACACCAGCACGAAGACCTCCCGGCGGTCCCTGGTGGTGTACTGCACGGCGGTCGGTCCGTCGTCGACGGGGCCGCGCAGCCGGTACTGGGTGCCTTGCTGCACGATGTGACGGACCTTCTTGTACTCCGCCACCAGATCCGCGCCTTGGGCGAATTCCCCGGGTGTCCAGTGTGCGAGGTCGCCGCCTACCGCCAGGACCCCCGCCATCGCGACATGGAAGCGGTAACGCAGCGGCACCGAGCGGCCGGTGAGCTGGTTGGGCACATCCGTCACCCAGGCCGCCATCACCCGTGCCGGGTAGATCTGGCCGAAGCCGTGCTGGATGGAGACCCGGTCTACCGCGTCGGTGTTGTCGGACGGCCACGCCTGGTCCGTACGGGAGAGGATGCCGAGGTCGACGCGGCCGCCACCACCGCTGCACGTTTCGATCCGCAGCCCGGGGTGGTCCGCACGCAGGCGGTCGATGACGCCGTAGAGGTTGTGCACGTACTGCGTCCACAGAAGGTCCTGGCCGTCTTCACGGGCGGGCCAGCCGGCCTCGCTGAAGGCGCGGTTCATGTCCCACTTGAGGAAGTCGATCCCGTTGTCCGCGACCAACCGGGTCAGCCATCCGTACGCCCACTCGGCGATGTCGTCACGCGCGAAGTTGAGCACCAGTTGGTTGCGCAGTTCCGTGCGGGTGCGGTGTGGGAGGTGCAACACCCAGTCGGGGTGTGCGCGGTAGAGGTCGCTGTCCGGGTTGACCATCTCGGGCTCCACCCACAGGCCGAATTGCATCCCGAGCCGGTGGACCTCCTCGACCAGCGGCCCCAGCCCCTGGGGGAGCCGCTTGGAGTCCGGTGCCCAGTCGCCGAGACCGGCGGTGTCGTCGCGGCGGCCTCGGAACCAACCGTCGTCGACGACGTAGAGCTCCACGCCCAGCTTCGCTGCCTGGGCCGCAAGCGCCTTCTGACTGGCCTCGTCGACATCGAAGCCGGTTGCCTCCCAGGAGTTGAACAGCACGGGGCGCGTCTCGTCCGGGTGCGGGAGCACATGAGCCAGGACGTACGCGTGCCAGGCGCGGCTCGCCGCACCGAAACCACCGTCGGTGTACATGGCCGCGAAGCGCGGGGTCGCATACTCCTCGCCCGGGCCGAGTGGAAGTTCCGCTCCGTCATGCCCCGCTCCGCCCGTGAAGGACGCACGTCCGTCGGGCGTGCGCTGCACGATGAGGTGCCAGCTTCCGCTCCAGGCCAGGGCCGCGCTCCACACCTCTCCCCGGTCCTCGGTGGCGTCACCGGCGTCCAGCATCAACCACGGGTTCGCGTGGTGGCTGGTGATGCCTCGCCGACTGGTGAGCACGGTCTCGCCGTGCGGAACCGGCTCCCGGTGCAGCAGGCCCTCCGCCGACCACTGGCCCGTGACATGGCTGATCCGGTAGTCGTCGCGCGGCGACAGCGTCCAAGCGGCCGAATCCGCGCGCAGCACAGCAATCGGTTGCTGCCCGGCATTGCGCAGCACGGTCCAACGCTCGATGACATCTGTGTCGTCGTGGACACGGTAGTGGAGGGTGACCGCCAGCGGGTGGTGGCGGTCACGGAACTCCAGGGCGAGTTCCGTCGTTCCGGGCGCCGACTCACTGATTCGGTGGCCCAGGGGCGCCCACTCGAAGGCACGGGTGCCGTTGGTGAAGCGCACCCGGAGGGACGGTGCTCCGTACCGGGCCCCACCGTCGACCGGCAACTCCTCGCCGGCCGGGGAGCGGCCCTCGAAGCTGCTGATCTCCCCCGCATCAGGACGCACGAGTTGGCCGGCCGCTGCAAGGGGTAGCCGAGGTCCCCAAGCGACGTGACAGGGCGCTCCCGTGTGATCGATCCGCATCGCGTACGACGTGCGCGCAGTGGAGAGCAACCAGACACCGGAGGCCGGGTCGAAGGAGATCGCAGACATGGATCCTCACGTTCGGAGAGTGCCGCACAGGAGCAGTGCGCAGCCAACTCTGCCTTGGATCACGTGTCAACACCCGGTCACTATCTAGGTTTTCCAGGCTGACTGCGCGAAACTCACGTGCTTCAAAAGAGGCGTGCTTTTTTCATTGACAGCGAAAAAGAACCCCCCTAGGTTTCCGGCCATGCGCTCGACCCCCTCCCCCGAGGCGACCCCGCCGATGACGCCGGCTGCTTCCCTGGTCTTCACAACCCTGCTGTCCCACGGTCCGCTCACCCGGGCCGAGACGGGGCGGCGGACCGGGCTCTCCCCGGCCGCCGTCACCAAGGCGGTCCGTCCGCTGATGGAGCTCGGTTATCTGGCCGAGGGCGTGGACGAAGGGGCGCGGCCCGCTGTGGGACGTCCGGCCAGCCTGGTGTGGGTGGAGGCGGGGAGGGCGATGTTCATCGGGATCAAGGTGACAGGCGACGAGATCATCGCTGTGCTGGCCGACCTGTGCTGCCGTATCCGGATCGCCCGGTGCGTACCGCTCACGGGCCGCGAACCTGACACAGTGCTCCCCGCCATCACCTCCCTGGTACAGGAGTTGCTCACTGAGGCCGACGGATTCGGTGTGCCGGTACGGGGATTGGGCCTCGCGATCTCGGGAGACGTGGACCGCGCAAACGGAGTCGTCCGCTACTCGCCCTTCCTCGAGTGGCGGGACGTACCACTCGCCGAGATCGTCGGGACCGCGACCGGGCTACCGGTCACGGTCGACAACGACGTGCGGGCGCTCACGGTCGCCGAGCATTGGTTCGGGGCCGGAGTCGGACTCTTGAACTTCGCCTTGGTGACCGTGGGCGCCGGCATCGGCTGTGGCCTGGTGGTGCACGGGCGGGTGGTGTCGGGCGCGCACGGCGTGGCCGGCGAGATCGGGCATCTGTCCCTCGACCCGCTCGGCCCGCTCTGTCACTGCGGTAACCGGGGGTGCGTTGAGGCGATCGCGGCGGACCCCGCGATACTCCGCGCAGTGCGCGAGGCCACGGGCAAGGACGTGACCGCTGCAAGCGAGGCGCTGGACCTGGCCCACAGCGGAGACCCCGATGTCCGAGCGGTCTACGCACGGGCCGGCGAGGCCATCGGCAAGGCCATCGGCTCCTTGGTGAACATCCTCGGTTCCGAGCGGGTGATCATCTCCGGGGAGGGCCTGGCCGCCTACGACCTTTTCGCCGAGGGTATCCGCGACGCGTTCGCCGCGTCCGCCTTCGGTACCGCTTCGCAGTGCGACGTGATGACACGTCCCCTGCCCTTCGAGGAGTGGGCGCGTGGGGCCGCGGCCACCGCGATCCAGTCCTTCATCGGATCAGACACGTACGAGGAGTAGCCATGACGCCGCAGATCCGCAGCTCTCGGACCGCCGCAGGACCCAGCCGCAGAACGGTGCTCCAGGGGCTGTTCGGTGCCGGGGCCACCGCCCTGGCCGTGCCCGCTCTTGCCGCCTGCGGCTCGGGGGCCGGGTCCGACCCCAAGACGGTGACCTTCGGATCGAACGGCGGGGACGCCACCCCGAAGAAGGCCTACGCCGCGGTGACGGACGCCTTCCAGAAAGACAGCGGCCTCACGGTCAAGACGAACGTCGTCGACCACGACACCTTCCAGAAGAGCATCTCCACCTACCTCCAGGGCACCCCGGACGACGTCTTCACCTGGTTCGCCGGCTACCGCATGCAGTACTTCGCCAAAAAGGGCCTGGCCAGCCCCATTGACGACGTATGGGCCAAGATAGGCGCCGGCTACAGCGACGCCACCAAGCAGTTGTCCAAGGGCGAGGACGGGAAGTACTACTTCGTGCCGCTCTACAACTACCCATGGGCCGTCTTCTACCGTAAGAGCGTCTTCCAGCAGCACGGCTACCAGGTCCCCACCAACTGGAGCCAGTTCATCGCGTTGGCCAAGCAGATGAAGAAGGACGGCCTCTCGCCGATCGCCTCGGGCTACGGCGGCGGCGACAGCTGGAGCATTCTCGGCGCCTTCGACTACCTCAACCTCCGCGCCAACGGCTACGACTTCCACATGTCCCTCATGAGGGGCCAGGTCGCCTGGACGGACGCTCGCGCGGCCAAGACCATCGGCCTGTGGCACGAGCTCGCCCCCTACTACCAGACCAACGGCGGCGGCCGCTCCTGGCAGGACGCCGCGCAGTCACTGCTCGACAAGAAGTCCGGAATGGCGATCATCGGCCTCTTCATCGGCCAGCAGATCACCGACGACTCCCTCCGATCCGACATCGACTTCTTCCCCTTCCCGGAGATCGACCCGGCCTACGGTCAGGACACGGTCGAGGCGCCGACCGACGGTTTCATGCTCAGCCGCAGGCCGAAGAACCTCGACGGTGCCACCAAGCTCCTCGAGTTCCTCGGCGGCGCGAAGGCCGAAGGCGTCTACATGGGCATCGACCCGAGCAACGTGGCCGTCAACTCCGGTGCCGGAACAGGTTCGTACAGCGCCCTGCAGAAGAAGGCCGCCGAACTCATAGCGAGTGCCCAGCACATCACCCAGTTCGGTGACCGCGACAGCGATCCGGGATTCATCTCCACCGTGGTCGAGCCCGGCTTCACCGAATGGTTGAACCACCCCGACAACGGCTCGGCCCTGCTCAAGAAGATCGAGTCACAGCGCTCTCGCTTCTTCACGGCCTGACCCTACCGGAGGGGTTCACCATGTCCTCCGTGCGCACCGCGCGTCGGTCTCCGTCGCTCGCACACCCTCGTCCTCGCCGGCTCGGTCCTGGTGACCGCCTCTTCCTTACCATTGCCGTCGGCATCCCGCTGCTCGCCCTGCTGGCCTTCGTGTGGCTGCCGGCGCTCGCCTCCGTCGGCCTGTCCTTCACCAGCTGGGATGGCCTCACCCTGTCCGACATCCATTGGATCGGGCTGGGCAACTACCACGAGATCTTCACCAACTACCCGCCGTTCTGGCCGGCCATCCGGCACAACCTGATCTGGCTGCTGTTCACGGCGCTGCTGCCCACCCCGTTCGGGGTCTTCCTGGCCTACCAGCTCGACCACAGGATCCGTTTCACCCGCGTCTACCAGACCGCAATCTTCATGCCGATGGTGCTGTCCCTGGCGGTCGTCGGCTTCATCTGGGAGATCATCTACAACCCCGACACCGGCCTGCTCGACGGTGTGATCGGCCACCACATCAACTGGCTGGGCGATCCCAACCTCAACCTGTGGGCCGTCCTGGTCGCCTCCGGGTGGCGGCACGCCGGCTACATCATGATTCTCTACCTGGCCGGCCTGAAAGGCTTCGACCCCGCCCTGAAGGAGGCGGCAGCGCTCGACGGCGCCAATGGACGCCAGACCTTCATGAGAGTGGTGCTGCCGGCCCTGAAACCGGTCAACATCATCGTCCTGGTCGTCACCCTCATGGAGTCACTGCGCGCCTTCGACGTCGTCTACGTCCTCGGCGGCGGTACCGGAAGCAAGCCCGGCATGGAACTGCTGTCGCTGCTCATCACCGACAACATCATCGGCGAGTCCAGCCACATCGGATACGGGTCCGCGCTCGCGGTCATCCTGCTCATCGTCTCCCTGGCCGCAATCGGGACGTTCCTCGCCCGGACATTCCGCAAGGAGGACCAGTGACCACGACCGCCGCACCACCGGCCCGCCGGTCACACCCCTCGCGGACGCATCACACCGCGGGCTCCGCAAGGCCGAAGCGGCAGACCGGACGCCACATCATGCTCGGCGGCATAGCGCTGCTGTGGCTCGTGCCGCTGCTCTGGGCCGTGTACACCTCCCTGCGTCCGTATTCCGACACCGCCCGGCACGGGTATCTGTCCTGGCCGCACAGCATCGGCCTCCGGAACTTCTCAGACGCCTGGAACCAGTCCGGGATGCCACATTTCTTCTGGAACTCCGTACTCATCACCGTTCCGGCAGTGCTCGGCACCCTGCTGTTCGCCGCAGCCGTGGCCTTCTTCGTCTCGCGGTTCGACTTCCGCTGGAACGTCGCTCTGCTGATGCTCTTCACCGCGGGAAATCTGCTCCCCGCGCAGGTCTTGATCACGCCGCTGTACCGGCTGTACCTTCTCGTGCCGCTGCCTGCGTGGATGAGCGATTCGCTGCTCGTCTACAACTCCCTATGGGGCATCATCTTCATCCACATCGCCTACCAGAGCGGCTTCTGCACCTTCGTGCTGAGCAACTACATGAAGACGATCCCGAAAGAGATCTTCGAAGCCGCTCTCGTGGACGGTGCCTCGGTGTGGAGGCAGTTCTTCCAGATCGTGCTGCCGCTTTGCCGTCCGGCGTTCGCGGCACTCGCAACCCTGGAATCCATCTGGATCTACAACGACTTCTTCTGGTCACTCGCGCTGATCGAGACGGGTGACAAGCGCCCGATCACCTCCGCACTGGCCAATCTCCAGGGCGCTTACTTCACCAACCCCAACCTCATCGCGGCAGGTGCTCTCATGACCGCGATCCCCACACTGCTGGTGTACTTCGCGCTCCAGCGACAGTTCATCAGCGGCCTCACCATCGGCTCGGGCAAGGGCTGAGCCGCCGACCCGACGCCCCGACCGCCGGTTGCCGGTTGCCGGTTGCCGGTTGCCGGTTGCCGGTTGCCGGTTGCCGGTTGCCAGTTGCCGGTTGCCGGTTGCCGGTTGCCGGTTGCCCGACCGCTTCCCCCCCGGCGTCCTGTCCGGAACACCCCGCCCCTGCCCGGAACAGCGCCCGTCCCCCAGCGGGTGCAACCGCGCGATTCCGCTCATCCCACCCCCAGGAGGCAGACCCATGCGGTCACCCTCGTACAGAGCTCTGCGCGGAGCCCTCGCCGGCTCCCCACGCCACACCATGAGAGTCATGCTGGTCCTGGCCGTCACGGCCGGGCTCGCCACAGCGGTCCCGGCCGCCACCCGGGCCACGGCCGCATCCAAGTCCACGACCGCAGCCGTCACCTCGGCTGCGACCACGGCGGACGTCACTTCCGGCATCGCGGCCAAGCCGTTCATGGGCTGGTCCAGCTGGAGCATGCAGTCCTCCCAGTACCCGGGCCTGAACCCGAACGGCAATTACAGCTACCTCACCGAGGCGAACGTCCTGAAACAGACGGACGCCCTCGCCACCACGCTGAAGAAATACGGCTACAACCACGTCAACATCGATGCCGGCTGGTGGATGGACAAAAACTGGACGACCGAGTTCGACCAGTACGGCCGGCAGACGCCCGACCCGGTCCGATTCCCCCACGGCATGAAGTCGGTCGCCGACCACATCCACTCCAAGGGCCTCAAGGCGGGTATCTACCTGCCCGTCGGCCTGGAGAAGGGGGCGTACGGCGACGGCAAGGTGCCCATCTGGAACGCCCCCGGCTGCACCACCGCGGACATCGTCCACCCGGACCTGCGCACCACCAACGGCTGGGACAGCGCCTACAAGCTGAACTTCGACAACCCCTGCGCGCAGAAGTACATCGACTCGCAGGCGCGGATGCTCGCGGACTGGGGCTACGACTTCCTGAAGTTGGACGGGGTGGGTCCGGGCTCGTTCAAGTCCGGTGACAACTACAACAACGTCGCGGACGTCGCCGCCTGGCACAAGGCCATCGCCGACACCGGGCGCCCGATCCACCTCGAGCTCTCCTGGTCACTCGACATCGGTCACGCCGCCGACTGGAAGAAGTACTCCAACGGCTGGCGCATCGACACCGACGTCGAGTGCTACTGCAACACCCTGGTCACCTGGGACAACTCGGTCAAGGGCCGGTGGGACGACGCGCCCGCGTGGAGCGGCAAGGCAGGCCCGGGCGGCTGGAACGACCTCGACGCGATCGATGTCGGCAACGGGGCGATGGACGGCCTCACCAACGCCGAACGGCAGAGCTACATGACCCTGTGGGCCATCAACAAGTCGCCCCTGTTCACCGGTGACGACCTCACCCAGCTGGACAGCTACGGTCTCTCCCTCCTGACCAACCAGGAAGTCATCGCCGTCGACCAGAACAACTCGCCCGTCGCCCGTCCCGTCAGCCCGATGGGCGACGAGCAGGTCTGGGGAACCAAGAACTCCGACGGCAGCTACACCATCGCCCTGTTCAACCTCGGCAAATCGCCGGCCTCCGTCACCGCCAACTGGGCGTCCTTCGGGTTCACCGGCGCGGCCTCCGTGCGTGACCTGTGGAACCACAAAGACCTCGGGACGTACAAGAACAAGATCGCCGCGACGCTGCCCGCACACGGCTCCCGGCTGTTCACCGTCAAGGCCGTCGGCGCGCCGCTGGCGACCACCACCTACGAGGCGGAGTCCGCGAACAACACCCGGACCGGCAACGCCGCCGTCGCCCCATGCGACTCCTGCTCCGGCGGCAAGAAGGTCGGCAACCTCTACCTCGACAGCAAGCTGCAGTTCAACGACATCACGGTGAAGAAGGACGGCATCTACCCCGTCAACGTCGCCTACGTCAGCGGAGACCCCCGCTCGGTGACCGTCTACTCCAACAGCGGCAACGGAACCAGCCTCAAGTTCCCCTCCACGGGCGACTGGGGCACGGTAGAGACCATCAGCGTCGAGTTGGCGCTGAAGGCGGGCTCCAACACCATCACGTTCGACAGCGGCTGGGACTACTCACCCGACATCGACAGGATCGACGTACCCAAGTCCGCCTGACCCCTTCCGCGGGCCCGGAAGTGACACGACCGGGCCCCGCACCCGGCGACCGCGCCCGAACCCCCGCACGGTCCCGCGGCATCCGGGCGTGCCCACGCCCGGCGTATTCGCCTCACACAACGCCCGTCGACATGTATGTGTCGTCCCCGCATGCGCCGTTCCCCGGACATGGAGTGCACAACGTGGACACCCAGCACACCGAAACGCGCGACAACCAGCCCAGCCGAAGGGGCTTCCTCACCCTCGCCGCCGCAGCCGGCACGGCCGCCGCCCTCGGCGGTCTGCCCGCCTTCACCGCCTCCGCGGCCCCCCAGCGCCCGACCGACTCGCCCCCGCTGTCCGCGGCCGCCGCCGCGAAGAACCAGTTGTGGTGGCAGGCTCCCGGCTCCTCCAACTCGATGATCCAGCAGGGTCTGCCGGTCGGGAACGGGCGCCTCGGAGCGCTCGCGAGCAACGACCCCTCCAGCGAACTGCTGACGATCACCGACGCCACCCTGTGGACCGGTGGCCTCAACGACACCCTGCAAAGCGACGGCCAGTTCCCCTACGGCCGCGACGACTTCGGCTCGCTGACCCTGCTGGCCGAGCTGACCGTCGACATCCCCGGCCACGACCTGGGCTCCGTCGACAACTACCGTCGCACTCTCGACCTGGCCCAGGGCCTCGTCAGCGCCTCGTACGACCTGTCCGGCGTCACCTACCAGCGACAGATCTTCGCCAGCCGTCCCGACGACGTCATCGTCCTGCACTTCTCCCGGCAGGGCAGCGGCACCTACACCGGTACCGTCTCCCTCACCGGCACGCACGGCGAGTCCACCACCGCCGACAACGCCGGGCGCTTCGCCTCGTTCGGCGCCTCCTTCGCCAACGGCCTGAAGTACGGGGCCGCCGTCACCGCGTACAGCAGCGGGGGCACGGTCGCCGTCAACGGTACGGCGATCTCCTTCAGCGGCTGCAAGGACCTCACTGTCGTGGTCAGCGGCGGCACCAACTACGCGCCCGAAGCGGCCGCCGGGTTCCGTGACCCGACCGTGGACCCGGAGCGCCTGGCGCGGACCAAGGTCCTCGACGCGGCCGGCCACTCAGCGAGCACCCTGCTGCACACACATGTCGCCGACTTCCGCCCGATGTTCGAGCAACTGGACATCGACCTCGGCACGTCGTCCGCCGCACAGCGCAAGCTGGACACCTGGCAACGGGTGCAGGCACGTCACCGGGACGACGTCCCCGACCCGGAGCTTGAGGCCGCCTACCTGCAGTTCGGCCGCTACCTGATGATCTCCGGGTCGCGCGGCAGCCTTCCGATGGGCCTGCAGGGGCCGTGGCTGGACGGCAACGACCCGGACTGGATGGGCGACTACCACACCGACATCAACATCCAGATGAATTACTGGATGGCCGACCGCGCGGGCCTGTCCGGCTGCTTCGACGCCTTCACGGACTACTGCCTCGCGCAGCTGCCTTCCTGGACGGACGTCACCCAGCGGCTGTTCAACAGCCCGACCAACAGGTACCGCAATTCCAGCGGCAAGATCGCCGGCTGGACCGTGGCCATCTCCACCAACCCCTACGGCGGAGGCGGCTGGTGGTGGCACCCGGCCGGTAACGCCTGGCTCTGCCAGAACCTGTTCGAGCACTACGAGTACACGCAGGACGGCGCCTACCTCGAAAAGATCTACCCCCTCATCAAGGGTGCGGTGGAGTTCTGGGAGGCACGCCTCATCACCACGACCGTCACCGACGCCTCCGGGGCTTCGCGCGAGGTCCTCATCGCCGACAGCGACTGGTCGCCCGAGCAGGGTCCGCTCGACGCCAAGGGCATCACCTACGCCCAGGAACTGGTCTGGAACCTCTTCGGCAACTACCGCACCGCAACCCAGGTACTCGGCAAGGACACCTCCTACAGCGCGTCGATCGACGGTCTGCGCCAGCACCTGTACCTGCCCGTGGTCAGCCCCAAGACCGGCTGGCTGGAGGAGTGGATGTCGCCCGACGACCTCGGCGAGACCACGCACCGGCACCTCTCCCCGCTCGTCGGCCTCTTCCCCGGCGACCGAATCCGCCCGGACGACTCCACGCCGAAGGACATCCTCGCCGGCGCGACCGCCCTGCTGACCGCCCGCGGCATGAACAGCTTCGGCTGGTCCAACGCCTGGCGCAGCCTGTGCTGGTCACGGCTGAAGAACGCGGAGAAGGCCTACCAGCTCGTCGTCAACAACCTGAAGCCGTCGGCGGGCGGCAACAACGGCACCGCGCCGAACCTCTTCGACATCATGGATATGGGGCAAGGCCGCGGCATCTTCCAGATCGACGCGAACTTCGGCACCCCCTCCGCGATGATCGAGATGCTGGTCTACTCGCGGCCGGGCCACGTCGAGCTGCTGCCTGCACTGCCCGCCGCGTGGGCGGCATCGGGCTCGGTATCCGGCGTCGGCGTCCGCGGCGGCTTCGTCGCCGGCCTCAGTTGGAAGAACGGCAAGGTCACCCGGGTGACGCTGAAGAGCGTCGGCGGTCGTGACACGACCGTCTTCGCCGGCAGCACCTCACGGAAGATCAGCCTCAAGCCCGGTGAATCCGTCACGCTGGACAACCTCGGCTGAGGCCGGCTCGTCACACGTGACCGGACGGCCGTCCGGCTCGCTTAGCGACGCCCTGCGGCAAGCAGCGTCGCGGCGCTGATCGTGGCGGTCAGGTCCAAGCCCCTGACCGCCACATCAGCGGCGTATGAGCAGCCTTCGACGCAGCCCCACCCGTACGACATGTCATTCGGTGACTGTCCTCCTGTCCGGAATCGGTCCATCCCTGACCGGCAGCCGGACCAGGTCACGGTCCCCGCCGGGACGCGGATTCATGGAGTCCGTGGCATGCAGCGCGTCTTCACCGGGTGGACGGTGATGCCGCCTCCTGCGCCCCGCGTAGCACCTCAGCCAGAGCCGGTGAGCCCAGCCCGCCGCGGACGACGAGAAGAGCGGAGATCGACGATGTCCCCCAACAACAAGGACCTGCCCGTACCCCCGCGGCGGTCGCCGCGGTGATCGGGCTGCTACGGACCTGCGATCAGCCAGAGGATGAGGCACGCATCCAGATCCTGGCTGTAGCGGTAGACGACGGAGATCCCCCGGCCGCCGGTCTGCTCGGGCAGCAGCTCGACGACGCGGGACTCGCTGCGCGGGTCGGCGTCCGGCAGGCCGCGGCCTTGCGCGGGGTCGTCTTCGAGTGAGCGGCGGACGCTCTCGACGGCGGCCCGCTCGGTCGGGGTGAGCTCGGTGAGGATCTTCTCGGCGGAATCGCTGAAGAAGGCGTGGGTCACCTGGCGGCCTCGGCGAGCTTGCGGCGGAGTTCTTCCTCGACGTCGCCGGTGGTCCGGGCGAGCGCGGCCATGCCCTCGGTGCTGTACTTCAGCGCGATGCGGTGGCGGTACGCCTGAGCGACCTCGCGGACGCGAGTGAGGTCGTCCAGGTCGATCCCGTCCAGCTCCTCCTCGAACTTCTCCCGGTCTCCGGGGAAGCCCCACGTCGACAGCGCCTCGCGCAGCTCCCTGAGCGTGCGCATGGGCGGGCGGAACTGGCTGGCGCCGGGGTACTCGGGCTGCGCCGTCACGGTGACCTCCTCGTGGTCGCTGCCTACGACGCTACTCGGTAACGACGCGCCATGGGGAGAGTCCCCCGACGGTGGCAGCATCGGGGTGGCGACTCCCGGGCAGCGCCCTGAAGATCCTGTCAGGGTGCGGCGCCACGGGGGCGCCGCACCGCACCCTGCGACCAGCGTAGCGACGTACCGCTCCCCCCGGCCGGTTTTGTGCGGTCGGGTCCTTCGTCGTGCGGGCACCGGCAGCCCGCTTCCTGAGTTAGGGGTCATATGCCCAGGCCCGGCCGGTCTGCCGGTACTGCTCGACGGGGATGAGTTCGACGCCGGGCTGCATTCGGCTCAGGTACAGCATCCCGTTGAGGTGGTCGATCTCGTGGGCGACGAGCCGGGCAAGTCCCCGCTCGTACACCGTGGTGAGGGTTGCGCCGATCGAGCCTGGTGGTCTCGACGGTAATGCGCAGGGGACGGGGGACCATGCCGCGGACGTCGAAGAAGTTGAGGCAGCCTGCTCGTCGGTGTCGTCGGAGGACTCGGTGACGCGGGGGTTGACTAGCACGATGGCGCCGGCGCCCTGCTCGGCGGGCTGGACGACGGCGGCCGCGCGGCCGATGCCGATCTGCGGGGCGGCGATCCCCATCCCCTTGGCGAAGGGGTGCACCTGGGCGATGCGCTCGATGGAGGCGAACAGCGCGTCCACGGCCTGTTCGGCGGCCTCCTGCCCGGCGGGCAGGTCGAGGGTGCGGACCGCCTCGGTCAGGACGGGAGCACCACGCTGGACGATGCCGAGGTTGCGCATCTGCTCGCTTGGCCGGACCTCACTCACCTGAACTCCCCTTGATTCATGTCCTGTTCGAGCCGGGGCTCGTTGAATCTCAATGACCTGTCAAGTGCCGGAAGGCGCGGGAGTCTCAGCCGCTGGCTGGGGCGGCCGCTGGGATGAGTGTGTAGGGGCGGTGGTCGCGGAGCATCGCCCAGAGCACATCGACGCGCGGCGGGCGAGGGCCAGGATGGCCTGGACGTGGCGGAGGCCCTCGGCCCATCGAGCCGTAGCCCGCCCCTCATCCCGCCCACGAGACCGCTGCCTGGGCGAAGCCGGCCACGGCGTGCGTCAAAGCTTGTATCTCAGTTGTGTCTTGACGGCCACCGACCTCGCGTCTATGTTTCCGTTTCATGAAGTCGCGGTTCCATATTGTGGAATTCCACTCAGGGTGAGAGGGGGACGAATTGCTGACGTCGGTCATCATCACTGAGTTCGAGGAAGCGCTCGGTGCCGAGGCTGTGGTGACCAATCCGGTCGCCCTGCGCTCGTACGAGTGCGACGGGCTGACCGGCTACCGCGTGACACCCGCGCTGGTGCTGCTGCCCAGCACCCCGGAGGAGGTGTCGGCCTGCGTCTCCATCTGCGCCCGGGAGGACATCCCCTTCGTCGCGCGTGGCGCCGGCACCGGTCTGTCGGGCGGGGCCCTGCCCGTGGCCCAAGGTGTGGTCATATCGGTGCAGCGGTTGCGCCGCGTGCTGAGCATCGACCCCGACAACCTTCGCGCCGTCGTGGAGCCCGGGGTCACCAACGCGGACATCAGCCGCGCCGCCGCCCCTTACGGACTGTACTTCGCCCCTGACCCATCCAGCGGCCAGGTGTGCACCATCGGTGGCAACGTGGCGGAGAACTCCGGCGGCGCCCACTGCCTCAAGTACGGCTTCACCGTGCACCACATCCACACCGTCGACGTCGTCCTGCCCGATGGCAGGCTGACCCGGCTCGGTTCCCACGCCCCGCACCAGGCGGGCTACGACCTGCTGGGTGCGTTCATCGGCTCGGAGGGGACCCTCGGCATCGCCGTCCGGATCGAGGTACGGCTGCTGCCCAGACCTGCCGCCTGGCGCACCCTCGTCGCCGACTTCGATTCCCTGGAGGCCGCGGGTGACACGGTCACCGACATCATCGGCGCCGGCATCGTCCCCGCCGCGATCGAGATGATGGACTCCCTGTCCATCGAAGCTGTCGAAGCCGCCGTAGCCGCCGGCTACAACCGCGATGCCCGCGCAGCGCTGATCGTGGAACTCGACGGCCCCCATCAGGAGGTCGCCTCCCATTTCGCCGAAATCCAACGACTGTGCCGCGACCGCGGCTGCACGCATCTGCGCGTGGCGGCCGACGCGGACGAGCGTGCAGCAATCTGGAAGGGCCGCAAGGCCGCCTTCGCGGCGGTCGGTCGGATCAGCCCCGACTACCTGGTCCAGGACGGTGTCGTCCCCCGCACCCGGCTCGCCGAGGCACTGACGCGGATCGCCCGTCTCGCCGACGAGGCCGGACTGCGCGTGGCCAACGTCTTCCACGCCGGTGACGGCAACCTCCACCCCCTGGTGCTCTACAGCGAGGCCGCCGGCCAGCACGACCGCGCCGAACACCTGTCAACCTCCATCGCCGAACTCTGCGTGGAACTTGGCGGCTCGCTGTCGGGCGAGCACGGCATCGGCACCGACAAGGCCTGCTCCATGCCGCGCCAGTTCACAGCCGACAGCCTGGCGACCATGCGGCGACTGCGCACCGCGTTCGATCCCCACGACCTGTGCAATCCGGGCAAGGTGCTGCCCACCCCGCGTCTGTGCGGCGAGCGTCCGGGCCCCTACCAGCCACACCCGCTGGAAACCGCCGGTGTGATCGAACGGATGTGAGGTGACCGTGTCCATCTCCGGTACAGAACTGCACTCGTGTCCTGCCACACCGGCGGAGTTGCAGACCGTCCTCGCCGACACCACTGCCAGCCACCCCAAGGTCCGTATCACGGGGGCCGGTACCGCGGTGGAATGGGGAGCCCAGCCCCTTCCGACCGATCTCGTCCTGGACACTCGTGCCCTGTGCGGCATCGTCCGCTACAACCCAGCCGACATGACCGTCGCCGTGCGGGCCGGCACCCCCCTGTCCCACCTGCAACGCGAACTGGCCGCGCAGGGGCAGCGGGTCGCCTTCGACGCCCCCCGCGCCGAGGTGGGCGCGACGATCGGTGGCCTGATCGCCACCGCGGACGCAGGTCCTGCCCAGCAGGCCTACGGCACACTGCGGGACCTGGTCATCGGCATGACGATCGTCCTCGCCGACGGCACAGTGGCCCGAAGCGGCGGGCATGTCATCAAGAACGTCGCAGGATACGACCTGGCCAAGCTCTTCCAGGGTTCCCTCGGCACATTGGGTGTGGTGGCCGAAGTCGTCCTGCGGCTCCACCCGTTGCCCCGCGCCAGCGCCACCCTGCGACTGACCCGCACCGCCACGGATGCCGTCGCTCTGGGCCGGCGCGTCATCGCTGGGGCCTTGGAGCCCGCCGCCTTGGAGTGGTGCCGGGACCAGCTTCTGGTGCGCTTCGAAGGAGGACGGGGCGGTGTCGATGACCGCCTAGCGGCCGTGGCCCGGCTGGCCGGGGAACCGGGCGACGTGCTGCGGGGCGAGGAGGAGGCCGCGGCATGGCAGCTGGTGCACGAGGTGGCACTCGGCCGCCCCGACGACACCGTACTGCGCATCGGCACCTTGCCCGGCCAGGGCGGTCGGATCATCGAGGTGGTCGAGGCCCTGGCAGCCCGCTGCGCCGTGGAGGCCGACGCCACCACCAGTATCGGCGTCGGTGCTCACACCGTGCGGCTCTGCATGGGGGACCCCGCCGCCCGTGCGCGGTTCCTCACCTCGCTGCGGGCCGAGGCCGCCGGTCTCGACGCTCTCGTGACCGTGCGCCGCCGCGACGGACTGCCCGACGGCACCGATGTCTGGGGCCCTCCCCCTCCCACTGTGCCCCTCATGCGCGCCATCAAGCAGCAGTTCGACCCAGCAGACCGTTTCGGCGCCGGCCGCCTGGCGCCCTGGCTGTGATCCCTGCCAGGCACCACCTCGAACTTTTTGGAGAGGTCATGAGTGAGACCACCGACCCGCCGCGGCCGGGGACGAGTTCCTTCGACGACCGCAACCCGCCCGCCCGCGATCTGCTGGACGACTGCGTCCACTGCGGCTTCTGCCTGCCCACCTGCCCGACCTACGTGGTCACCGGTGAGGAGATGGAGTCCCCCCGTGGCCGCATCTACCTGATGGACCTGGCGGCCAAGGGGGAAATCCCCCTCGACGACGCGTTCGGCTCCCGCATCGACTCCTGTCTGGGCTGCCTCGCCTGCACCACTGCCTGCCCTTCGGGCGTCCAGTACGACAAGCTGATCGAGGCGGTCCGGCCGCAGCTCGAACGCAACG
The DNA here is from genome assembly GCF_042896465.1 of Streptomyces sp. NPDC001292. Taxonomy (NCBI): domain Bacteria; kingdom Bacillati; phylum Actinomycetota; class Actinomycetes; order Kitasatosporales; family Streptomycetaceae; genus Streptomyces; species Streptomyces sp. NPDC001292. The sequence goes on along the minus strand of NZ_JBIAXG010000023.1, from coordinate 5,335 downwards.
TTCCCCGGACGACCGCCGACCGGCTCTTCCGCGCCGTGATCTTCAAGCTCTTTCCTCACCCGGGCCGCCTGCGCCTCGCTGCCCTGGGCGGCATCGCCTACCAGAAACTGGGCATCCGCGCCCTGCTCCACCGGCTCGGAGTGGTCCGCCGCCTGCCCGCGCGCCTACGGGCGCTGGAGGCACTGCTGCCCCCGGTCACCCTCTCGGACCTCGTCCGCCGTACGCCGTCCTACGTCGCCGCCACGGCCGTCACTCCGGCCAGGCTGCGTGTGGGGCTGCTGGCCGGCTGCGCCCAGCGGGTCTTCTTCGGTGACGTCAATGCCGCGACCATTCGGGTCCTGGCGGCCGATGGCTGCGAGGTGTACGTGCCCCGGGACCACCAGTGCTGCGGCGCCCTGAGCATGCACGCCGGGCGGGAAGACGATGGGCTGGAGCACGCGCGCCGTACCATCGACATGTTCGAGCGCTACGACCTCGACGTCGTCGTCACCAATGTGGCCGGGTGCGGCTCGACCTTGAAGGAATACGGCGCGCTGCTGGCCGATGACCCCGACTACCGGGAGCGGGCCGCCGCGTTCTCGGCGCGGACCCGCGACATCAACGAACTCCTCGCCGAGCTCGCGCCGTTGGCCACGCGCCACCCCCTGCCCCTGCGCGTCGCCTACCACGACGCCTGCCACCTTGCCAACGCACAGCGCATACGGTCCCAGCCCCGCCAGGTCCTGCGTGCCATCCCTGACTTGGAGGTGGCCGACATCGCCGAAGCGGAGATCTGCTGCGGTTCAGCCGGCATTTACAACCTGGTCCAGCCGGAGAAGGCCGAGGAACTCGGGCGGCGCAAGGCCGCCAACCTGCACAATGCGCGGCCTGAGGTGATCGCCACCGCCAACGCGGGCTGCCTGTTGCAGATCCGCCGCTACATCGGCGAGGACGTGCCGCTGGTGCACCCGGTTCAGCTGGTCGACGCATCCATCCGCGGCGTCCACCCCTTCCACGACTCGGCGGGACGACGGCACACGGATGGTTAGGCCAGGCCCAGCGCCTCCCGCGTACTGGCGAGATGGGTACGAACGGCCGCTTTCGCCCGGTCGGCGTCGCCCGCCTGTACAGCGTCCGCGATCTCGGCGTGCTCGGCCAGGATCGTCTTGCTCCGTCCTGGGTCGGCCACCACGGAATCGGCGATCATACGGACCTGACGGTCCCGCAACGACCCGTAGAACTGCGAGAGCAGAGGATTGCCGGTGGCCGTCAGCAGACTCGTGTGGAACAGCCGGTCCTGCTCGAGGAAGGCATTGAGGTCCGCTGTGCCGAGTAGTTCGCGTTGGCTCTCCAGATGTTCGGCGAGTTCTCCTTTCAGAGCCTCACGTGCCCTGGCCGTGCCGCCGGCCAGCTTCTCTACCGCGAACTGTTCAAGGACCGCGCGAGCCTCGAGAACAGCCTGGACCTCGCCGGCGGAGACCGGTACCACGAGGGCGCCGCGCTGCGGGTACAGCCGGAGCAGACCCTCGGCCTCCAGACGTAGAAACGCTTCCCGTACCGGGGTCCGGGACATCTGCAGTTCCTTGGCGACGTCACCCTCGCTGATCAGATCGCCGCCCCCGTACGCACCACACAGCACCTGGCGCTTGACGTGATCGTAGGCTCGGTCCTTCGCCGCCTGCCTAAGACTGTTGACCACCACACCTCCTGCACGTCACTTCCGGTGAGATCCAAGTCCTGTTCATCATAGATACCAGCCGTCTGCGGGCTGCCACCCAGGCCCCACTCTTTGGCAGAGGAGTCCGTGCAAGACATGACGCCTCGCACCGGACACGCCCCCGGACGGAAACCCGGCCAAGAGAGGTTTCGATGGATTCGACCACCCCTCCCCCACCGCGCAACGGTGAGCGGAACGCACCACCGGTCCCGTTCGACACGGAACTGTCGGCCGTCCTGGACGGCCTGGGCGCCCTGCTGGACGCCGAACCGGCATCGCCGGCCGATGTCCCTCGGTGGCGTGCCCTCCTTTCCGAGGCGGCCCCCGACCCGACGCTCGAGGAGCTGCGTGGTGACGGGGGCTTCGAGGTGCGCGAGCGGCGTGCGCCGGGGCCCGATGGTGCCCCCGATGTCCCGCTGCTCATCGCCCGCCCCACCGGACTGGCCGACGGTGCTCCCGTCATCTACCACCTGCACGGCGGCGGCATGATGAGCGGAACCAGCCGCACGGGCGTTCAGGGCATCCTGCGCGAATGGGCGGGGCCGCTGGGACTCGTCGTGGTGTCCGCCGGCTACCGCCTCGCTCCCGAATACCCCTATCCCGCGGGCGTGGAGGACTGCTACGCCGGCCTGGTCTGGGTCGCACGGCACTGCACGGAGATCGGCGGCGACCCGTCGCGGATCGTGGTGGCCGGCGGCAGCGCGGGCGGTGGGCTGAGCGCCGCCGTTGCGCTCATGGCCCGCGATCGGGGCGGCCCCCGGCTCGCCGGGGTGCTGGCGATGTGCCCGATGCTGGACGACCGCAACGACACGCCGTCAGCGCGGCAGATGGCCGGCCGCGGGGTGTGGGACCGGCACGCCAACGAGGTCGGCTGGGCATCCCTGCTGGGCAAGGCCCACGGCACCGACGAGGTTCCGCCCTACGCGGCGCCCGCGCGCGCCGGCGACCTCTCCGGCCTGCCGCCTGTCTATATCGACGCCGGTGCGGCCGAGACGTACCGCGACGAAGACGTCGCCTTCGCCACCCGCGTCTGGCAATCCGGCGGAGATGCCGAGGTGCACGTCTGGTCGGGCGGCTTCCACGGATTTGACCAGATCGCGCCGGACGCCACTATCTCCCGGGAAGCCAGGGAGGCCCGTGTCCGCTGGCTGCGCCGTGTCCTCGCACGCTGACCCCGCACGGCGCGGAACCGGTGGAGGCGAGGTCATGCGACGCTCAGCAGTCTGGCGAGGCGACGCGCAGGAGGCGGCTGACCCCATTCGCGAAATTAACCCGGCTGTGGGCCGGTTCGCGGTCCTGGAGGGCCTCGGTGTCAGCCAGGGCACGGCCGGCGTAGGACCAGAGCCCCGCCGTGACGACGATCGACGGGGAGACGAGTTCTTGGGCGAGTGGGTCCGGCAGCTCGGCAGCGTACTGTCTCGGCAAGGCCGCGAGCCTGCTGCGAGGGGTTGGGCCAGGAACGACTTCACTACTGTTGCTGAACAAGCCACCACCCCGGTCACAGGCCCGACCACAGCTGGTCACAGCATTGCGCAGCCAGTTGAGCCCTGCCGTGCCGGTCAATGGCCAGACTGCAGGTGCTCCGGCCCCGGCCGTCGCGTATCAGCGCCCCCGACCTTTCCGGGTGGGCCAGGTAATAGGCGGCCGAGGCCGTACTGCGCATCCCGGCGGCGTGGGCGAGTTGCCGCGCCCGACGGGCCCTCGCCCCTGTCTTCGATCCACCGCCGGAAAAGCGCAGGATCTCTTCTTCCCGCTCGGTCAGATGCTCCGGGCGCCGGTTCAAGCTCCACCTGCTGCTCGACAAGCACGCCGAGGAACAACTCGGACCGGTCGACACCCTCGCCGAGCGCGTCCAGAACCTGGGGTGCGCGACCGTCGGCGACCTCCGGCACGTCGCCGAGATCACCGCGATCCCCCGCCCGCCGGACGGTGTCGAGGAGGTCCCCGCGATGTTCTCCCGGCTTCTGGAGGAACACGAGATTGCACCTCCCCCCATTACGTCTCCGGCTGGTGCACGACGACCCTGCACCCCCGTTGCGCGGGCAGATACGCAGGGACCGCGTGCTGCTGCCCGTGCCACGGGTCGACCGCCGTTGCCGAGTCAGCCCCCATGTCGGGTGAGACGGCGATGAGTGCGGTTCGTTTCGAGTGATGGTTCGACGGTCAGCTCCCTGACGCCCCGCCCCAACCCCACGGGCCCGCCGGTCCCCACCCGGCGGGCCCGCCCGTCACCCCGCGAGATCCCCACCCGCAAACACACCGATGACCCTCCTGGCCACCAGTCACGGCAAGCGCCGTTGCGGTAAGGCGGGCCGTTACTTGGCCAGGAACTCAAGCAGTGCCTTGTTCACCTCATCCGCATGGGTCCACAGCAGCCCGTGCGGCGCACCGTCGATCTCCACGTAGTCGGCGGAAGGAAGAGCATCGTGGAAGAGGCGTGCCGTGGCTTCGACCGGCAGGATCCGGTCCCCCGTGCCGTGCAGGATGAGCGCCGGCACGTCGATCTTGGGAATGTCCTGACGGAAGTCGGTGCCCCAGGTGAGCGGGGCGGCCGCGGCAGCGTGGGCGCCACCGCCGGCCGCGACGTTCCAGCTGTTGCGGACCGCCTCCTCGCTGATACGTGTGCCCAGGTTCTCGTCCAGGTTGTAGAAGTCCTGGTAGAAGGAGGTGTAGTAGGCGTACCGGTCGGCCTTCACCGCGTCGGAGACACCCTGGAAGAACTCCGCCGGCGCCGCGCCCTGCGGGTTGTCGTCGCTCTTGATCAGACAGGGCTCCAGGGAACCGAGGAAGGCGACCTTGGCGATGCGCGAGGAGCCGTAGGTGCCCAGGTAGCGCGCGGCCTCGCCGGTGCCCATGGAGAAGCCGACGAGCACGGCGTCGCGCACGTCCAGCGTCTCCAGCACAGTGTTGAGGTCGGCGGCGAAAGTGTCGTAGTCGTACCCGGTGGAGGGCTGGCTGGACTGGCCGAAGCCGCGGCGGTCGTAGGTGATCACCCGGTAACCGGCCGCCAGCAGCGCCGCGGACTGCTTCTCCCACGAGTGCCCGTCGAGCGGGAAGCCATGGATGAGGACCACCGGCTGCCCGGTCCCGTGGTCCTCGTAGTACAGATCGATGTCGGCGGTGTTCTCCTGGCCTACGGTGATGAACGGCATGCTGACCTCGTTTCGAAACGTGGCGAACTGAACTGGAGTTACGGAAGCCAAAGGGCTCGTCGGCGTCGCGCCGCCGACCCGGTGGCAAGCCCCGGGGGGAAACGGCCTCGCCGCCGTGGCGCTCGGCTTCACGAGTACAGACTCGTACGAACACGCTCGCCCACGCATCCGTACAATGACTCAACTTCGGCGCTTCCCATACGACCTACTACATCGCCGTCTTCCCGGCTCAATGTGCCTTACGTCGAGAAACGCTGGGTTCGCGTGACGGCCTCCGGGATGATGCATCCGGTCAAATGACTGAAAGAGCTGCCGTCAGAAGCCGTTATCAAAGCGATCTTGCAGCTTGAAGATCGGACGGGAGTGCGGGTCTCGCTCCCGTTCGGATGATCCGGACTGGTCAGCGCATGAGGGAAGGGCCTCCTGCGTAGCTCGGAGATGTCGAGTCACCAAGCACTCAGGAGGCCCAGGTGCCACAGTCTTCCGC